>CAMJKR010000194.1 GCA_946406415.1 uncultured Selenomonadales bacterium
GCTCTCTTTCAGTTCGATGATCTTTACACTGCTCAATTCGGTCCTCCTTTGACAAGAAAAATGCCCCGTCGGTTTATGCGAGGCTTTAAAATATTGATTTATTTAAAATTAATGAAGCAGA
This sequence comes from uncultured Selenomonadales bacterium, assembly GCA_946406415.1. Taxonomy (GTDB): domain Bacteria; phylum Bacillota; class Negativicutes; order Selenomonadales; family Selenomonadaceae; genus Quinella. The sequence continues at coordinate 122 of CAMJKR010000194.1, forward strand.
TTTTATATTTGCCAAACAAAAAAATACCCCGACAAACTGTCGAGGAAATTTTATGTTGACGTTTAGGAAGTTCATTCAAATCATGTCAGTTGATTCTTAAAAATTCTCAAATACATTGCTTACGTAGGCATTTTGATTAAAAAATGTACTTGAAAAGTTCCGGAGGCATTATAAAAAAAAAAAAACGGATGTCAAGAAAAATTTTTACAAATCTTTTTGCTATTGACAAGAAAAATGCCCCGCCATTTGTGCGAGGCTTTAAAATGTTGACTTATTTAAAATTAATAAAGCAATTATTCATCATCGCCGACGGTAAGGACAGCCATAAAAGCCTCTTGCGGCAGTTCTACGCTCCCGACAGCCTTCATACGTTTTTTACCAGCCTTTTGTTTTTCGAGGAGTTTCCGTTTACGGGAGACATCGCCGCCGTAGCATTTAGCTAAAACGTCTTTTCTGCGAGCTTTAACGGTTTCGCGAGCGATAATTCTGCCACCGATAGCGGCTTGAACTGGAATATCAAATAATTGTTCCGGAATAATTCTTTTTAATTTCAAAGCGAGAATTCTACCGATTTTAGCGGCTCTGGAGCGATGAACGATGGAGCTAAGCGCATCAATTAAATCGCCGTTCAATAAAATATCTAATTTAGCGAGGTCAGATTGTTTATAATCGCTTAATTCGTAATCTAAACTAGCATAACCGCGCGTCATAGACTTTAATTTATCAAAAAAGTCGTAGATAATTTCGTTAAGCGGCATTTCGTAGGAAATTAGCACGCGATTTTTATCGATATAGTCCATACTTTGATAAATACCGCGTTTATCACGGCAAATTTCCATAACTGCGCCGATATAATCGCTCGGAACGATAATTGTAGCCTTAACCATAGGTTCTTCGATAAATTTTATCTCTGTAGTTGGCGGTAATTTTGACGGATTATCGATTTTAAATACTTCGCCGTTAGTTTTATGAACTTTATAGACGACAGAGGGGGCAGTAGTGACGATTTTTAATTTATATTCGCGTTCGAGACGTTCTTGAATAACGTCCATATGCAAAAGCCCTAAAAAACCGCAACGAAAACCGAAACCGAGCGCAACAGAAGTTTCCGGCTCATAAACTAAAGCGGCGTCATTTAATTGTAATTTTTCGAGAGCGTCTTTTAAATTATCATAATCTACGCTATCAGTAGGATAAAGTCCGCAAAAAACCATAGGAACGGGCGCGCGATAGCCAGCGAGGGCATTTGCAGGATTTTTAGCGGTAGAAATAGTATCACCGACGCGAATATCGCGAACATTTTTAAGACTTCCGCAAATATAACCGACTTCACCGGCGTTTAATTCGTTTAATTCAGTCATATTGGGCGCAAAAATTCCAATTTCGGTAGCGTCGAATTCTTTTTGAGTGGCTAAGAGCTTTAATTTGTCACCTTTTTTAACTTTACCGCTAAAAATTCGTACATGAGCGACTGCGCCTTTATAAGAATCAAAATAAGAATCAAAAATTAGAGCTTGAAGGGCATTTTTATTATTAAAATCGGTTTTAGGGGGCGGAATTTTAGAAATAATCGCCTCTAAAATATTTTCGACGCCTTCGCCGGTTTTCGCGCTACAAATTACGGCGTCGGAGGCGTCAAGCCCGATAGTTTCTTCGATTTCGTTGCGAACACGTTCAATATCTGCGCTTGGAAGGTCAATTTTATTAATAACAGGGATAATTTCGAGGTCGTGTTCGAGAGCGAGATAAACATTGGACAAAGTTTGAGCCTCAACGCCTTGAGTAGCGTCGACAACGAGCAATGCTCCTTCGCAAGCGGCTAAACTTCTGGAAACTTCGTAGGTAAAATCGACGTGACCAGGAGTATCGATTAAATTTAGCTGATAATTAATGCCGTCGCGAGATTTATAATTTAAACGGACGGTTTGAGCCTTAATTGTAATTCCGCGTTCGCGTTCAAGCTCCATATTATCTAAAAATTGTTCATTCATGTCGCGTTTTTCGACGGTGCCGGTAATTTCTATCAAACGGTCAGCCAAAGTTGATTTTCCGTGATCTATATGGGCGATTATGGAAAAATTTCTGATGTTGTTATTCAAAATTTTACCTCCTTTAGGTGTTGACGCAGATATTATACACTAACGAGCTTGATTTGGAAATTGACAAGCGGAAAAAAATTTTATATAGTCAACGCTGGGTGATTTAGCGATGAAACTCTTAGATAAACTGTTTGGAAAAGGAAAAAAGGAAGTTACTACGGAAAAATTTGATGAAGACAGGCAAATAATAGCGAATTCGATACTTTTTGACGGCGAATGGTATTGCAAGGAGTATGGATTTGGAAAATATTTAGACGCGGCGAGCCATTATTTAAAAATTGGCTGGATAGAGGGAAAAAATCCGTCAAAATTCTTTTCAACGCGGGAATATCAGGAAAAAAATCCGGACGTAGTAGGAATGAATCCGTTATTGCACTTTGAGCGGTTTGGAATAAAAGAAAATCGCAGTTATAGAGCAGAAATTGATAAAAAAATGCCGGAAATATTGGAAAGATACCCGGAATGCAGGACAGAATTAAAAAATGGACTATTGCGGATAAGAATAACGAATGCATGCAACGCGAAATGCCGATATTGCGGAGTGAGGTGCACATTTGGCGAAGAATCGACGCATGCGATGATTCCGAGCTGGTATTATGAACTTTGCAAGCCGATTTACGATAAAATTGGCGTAGTTTTGATTACAGGTGGCGATGCATTCTTTGCAAAGGAAAGTTTTAATTATATGCGATTTATGAGCGAAAAATTTCCGCAAATAACGTTGATGACTGAATCGAACGGGATAGCATTTAGCGAAAAGTTCCAAGAATTAGCGATGAACAATCTTTTTAAGACACATTTCTCGATAAATGCGTCTAATGCGGAAGTTTTTGCGAAAAGTTGTTGGGATTTAGATGATTCAGCGAGTGCGAAGCGAATTTTCCCGATAATGATACGAAATATAAGGAATTACGTAAAAAAATTGCGTCGCGAGGATAAACTTTGTTTTGCGCCGGATTTATCAATGGTAATAAATAAGGATAATGCGGACGATATTTTAAATTTTGTGGAGTTGTCGCTAGAATTACACGCGGGATTCATAGTATTTTTCTTTGATTACACGGAAAACGACATGAACGGGGAATTTTTTACGAATCCGGCGGTAACAAGACCTGCAATGAAAACATTAATGGAGTTGGAGCGGGTTTTGGCGGAAAAAATCATAATATATTTCCGATTATGGATGCCATCGGGCGAGGCGGCGGCACTTCAGCAGGAAGTTGAAGCAATACCGATAGAAAAATTAAAAATAAAGTACGAAAAGATACTAAAAATGGCGGAAGGGCGTTCGATAGCTGGAGAATTAGCAAAACGCAATGAAATTCGCCGCTCAATGGGCAAAAAAGAACTTTCAATGGTCGATGACATATCGCCGAGCCTGCATTTGAGGCAAGAATCGGACAGAGAAATATGTTTTGCCCCTTGGAACGAGATAGATTTATATCCGGACGGGAGAATGGACTTTTGCGGGTGGTTTGAACCGACTTTGAACATAAAAAACTTTATACAAGTGGAAAATGGGAAAGAATTTGTAGATTGGGAGAAGATTTTAAATTCATTTGAGTATGCATCGGCGCGATATAGGATATTGCACGATGATTTTCGAGGTTGTCAGGTATGTTGTCCGATGAATTCGGTAAAATCGCCGGTAGAGGCGGTAACGAAATACAATTTTGACCGCACGAGGTAAAAATTTCCGAAAAAATTAATTTGGAGGGGCGATTGATTGATTTATCTACGATTATTTTTAGAATTTGCGAAGATAAGCTTAGTATGCGTGGGCGGCGGCTATGCATCAATGCCATTAATACAATCAGCGGTCGTCGACACGTATCATTGGCTAAGCTTGAGCGAATTTATAGACATATTTACGATTTCGCAGATGACGCCGGGACCGATAGGAATAAATGCGGCGACATTTGCGGGCATGAAAATAGCGGGAATGGGCGGGGCGATATGTGCGACGCTAGGATTTGTGACGCCGAGCATTTTTTTATGCATAGGGTTGGCGAAAATAATTTTTAAGTATGGAGATTTGGGAGCAATACACGGAATTTTAAATGGCTTGCGACCGGCAGTAATGGCGTTAATCGCGGCGGCGTGTGTAAGTTTTGTATTATTAGCAGTATGGAACGCAGAAAAAATTCCGGAAGATTTAATAGGGACGTTCGACGCAAAAGGCGCGATAATTTTAATTGCGGCACTTGTTGCCGTCCGAAAAAAAGTTGGCGTGATAAAAGTTTTGTTAGCGAGCGGCGTAGCGGGATTAATATTAGGGCTGGTGATTTAAATGGGCGATTTAACGATTTTAGTTATGATTCTCTGTATGATTTTTTATTCATTTGGCGACGATATTTTTACAGATTAAAAAAAGTGCACTTCCAAAACGGAGGTGCATTTTTTATTAAAAGAAAATTGCTTGAAAGACGAAAGTTTATGAAATAAAATACCGATATAATTTTCAGAGGAAAGGAAGGGAATAAAATGCCATTAATAGATTCAGGCTCAACGGGCATAAGACCGATAGACCGACAACGACCGAGTGAAGGATTAGACCGAGTAAGGCGACGCGACGACGGAGGAGGCGGCTTTCGACCGCAAACGACAGTTAATTTAAAGACGGCGATTCAAGATATAGCGGCGACGCTGGGCAAAATTGGCACAGAGGAAAAACATGGAATACAGCGTTTACCAAACGAAGTGGGCGAAGTCGTCAAAAATATTTTGCGGCAGTCACTTTCTTTGGAGTCGACGCTCGGCAAGGGCATTGGCAGTACAGTCGAGAGCCAACGCTTTTCAATGGATCAGCTTATGCTTTTTTCGAGAATGCTTTTGCAAATTGGAACGCTTGCCGAAAAAGGTTATTCAATGAAGTTAAGCGACGACACGCAAGCATTGTTATCTAATTTAAAAAGTGCAATCGTTGCTGAGGAAGGCGGCGACGCAT
>CAMJKR010000195.1 GCA_946406415.1 uncultured Selenomonadales bacterium
GACAAGTTTTCAGAGGTCGTGCAGATAAAAATGCTTTAAGCGACTGGGTTAAAAAGTTGCCGCTTGAGTAAAAAATTTTCGTTGACAAAAAATAAGCCCCTCCAAAGTTGGAAGGGAATTTTTTTATGTAAATGGATAGCTGGACAAGTTTTCAGAGGTCGTGCAGATAAAAATGCTTTAAGCGACTGGGTTAAAAAATTGCCGCTTGATTAAAAATTTCCGGCGACAAAAAATAAGCCCTGCCCAATTTCGGGTAGGGAAATTTTTTTATGTTCTTTAGTCGAGGATAGATTTCAGCGAATTGCAAGGAACATCTGCGCGATTTAAAATATTTAGTCGAGAATGTAAACATCGATGAATTGGCGACCGAATTCGTAGCACTCGGCAACCGTATCAAATGCAACGTCGATTTTGTGACCGACAATCGCGCCGCCGGTATCTTCAGCGACTGCATAGCCGTAACCTGGAATAAAAACTCTGGTGCCAAGCGGAATAATGGAAGGGTCGGTTGCTATAACGCCGCGTTGGCAAATAGTTCCCATAGCCGTGTAATCACTCAAGCCGGGTTGCGCACTGCTGTAAGCGGTTGCCTCAACGCGAATCACGCGGGTAAAATCGGGTACTTCGGAGGAAAATTCGTAATCGTTCAAGTTGGCAGGCTCCTCTTGCGAATCAAGCGCGAAGTAAGTTTTGCGCCCGCAAATGCCGTCAGCCACCATGCCGCGACTGCTTTGGAAATTTTTCAAGGCGTCAATCGTATCGGCGTCCGCAATGCCGTCAGCCTCGCCGTCGTAGAAACCTTGCTCTGCCAATTTGTTTTGCATGTAAACAACGCCATCGCCTTCCATGCCGAGCTTGATAACGTCACCAACGCCCGCATATTGAACAACTGCTTTAACGGTGTTTACTGCGCTCAAAACGGTATTGACAGGAGTCACGGAATTAACGGTTGCATTAACGGTTTTAGGCGGTTCAGGTACATAATCGCCAGGCTGATAAGTAGTTATATCAATTTCGTCGTAAGCCGCCGCCCGCAAAATTTTATAGGTTTCTTCACCACAAACGCCGTCCACTTCCAGACCGAGCGCGGCTTGAAAGTCCTTGATTGCATTGACCGTAGCAGTACCATAAACGCCGTCCGCCGATGCGTGCAAAAGATTTTGTGCTATAAGGTAGTCTTGAATTTCTTTAACGTCGTTGCCTCTGTCGCCGTACTTTAACGTCGCCGCCGAACAGAGATTTGAAAAGCACACGGCGGAAACTAGAATCAGCGTCCCAAGCATTCGCTTCAACTTCATTTCCTCCACCTCGTTTTTAATCGTTTTTTAACTTGCGGCGATTATATCAACCCTTACTGAAAATCTTATGGCAAATGAGAATTTTTTTTGGAGCTTGCAAAAATTTTTAACGCAAGATAAAATTTAACCGATATAATAATGTGGACAGGAATTTACAAGGACGTTGAATATATAAGGGAGATGTTCCATTATGATGAGAGCGTTGTGGTCGGCGGCGTCGGGCATGAAGGCGCAGCAAACAAATATGGACATAGTCGCGCACAACATTGCCAACGTTGACACTTACGGCAACAAGAAAGTTCGCGCCGAGTTCCAAGATTTACTTTATCAAACATTGCGTGATGCGGGCGGCACTTCCGGCAACGGCACGCAATATCCTCAAGGCTTGCAAATGGGTTTAGGCGTCAAAGTTGCGGCAACGCACAGAGTTTTTACGCAAGGACCTTTGCAGACAACGGACAATCCAAGTGACGTGGGCATTCAAGGCGACGGATTTTTCCAAGTTCAGTTGCCTGACGGCACAACGGCTTACACGCGCGACGGTTCTTTTAAATTGGATTCAAACCGCCGATTAGTTACCAGCGACGGATTTTTACTTATTCCGAACATTACGCTCGATGAAAATGCGCCGCTGTCCAGCGTAGTTATCAGTTCCGACGGACGAGTTTCAGATACACCGGCTGGCGGCGAGCAAACGGAAATCGGGCAGATAACTTTGGTGCGTTTCGTCAATCCCGAAGGGCTTTATGCATACGGAAAAAATCTTTTCTTAGAAACTACAGCATCGGGTGCGCCGATTGAAAGCGAACCTGGACAGGATGGCGCGGGCGTTCTTGCACAAAATACTTTGGAAATGTCGGGCGTGCAAATCGTCGAGGAAATGGTTAACATGATTGTTTCCCAACGCGCTTACGAATCAAATGCAAAGGCAGTAACAACTTCTGATTCAATGCTTGAGACTGCCAACCAGTTGAAACGATAATTTGACATGAAAAAATTTTTATTTATCGCGGCGTTAATCTTAGCAATGAGTTTAATGCCGCGAACTTTTGCATTTACGCTAAGCGGCTTAGAGATAGAAGCAATCGCGCTCGACGCTGTGGAGCAAGCCTTAGCTCAGCGCGGAGAAACAAGGCGGCACGAAATATTTTTCATGCAGAACGCGCCAGATTTAAAATTGCCGGAAGGTGTCGTCGACGTTAAGGCGCAAATTCCAGGACAAATAAGTTACATAAGCTTAACGCCCGTGCGAGCGGTAGTTTTCGTTAATGGACGCGCTCAACGGACGATAAGTTTCACGGCGAATATCAAAGTTTATGATTATGTACTGGTTGCCAATCACGATTTAAGAATTGAAATTCCGGTAACGGCGGGGGATTTTCACACAGCGGAGGTTGCCATTGACGGGCGCAACGAATATGTCAAGGACGTTTCAGAAGTTGAAGGCTTAGTTCCGCATAGATTTATCCGCGCAGGTTCGCCAGTCACGATTGGTTATTTTCAACAGCCGGTCGCGGTTAACAGCGGTCAACGTGTCAATATTATTTTAAATTATCGCGGCGTGAAAGTTTCAGCGCGGGGAATTGTCATGACACGCGGGCGCGTCGGTTCTCTGGTTAAAGTCAAGAATGAGGCTTCAGAAAAAATTTTGACGGCAAAAGTTATTGATTCTCATACGGTTGAAGTAACTATGTAACTAATAAAAAAATCTAACAGCTAACAGCTACGAGCTAACAGCTAAACAGGAGGTGACAATGTAAATGACGAAAAAATTTTTGGCGGCGGTTATGATTGCGGCGTTTGTAATTGGCGGCGGGGCGGTCGAGGCAAAATCTTTATGGGTTGACGGCGGTAGCATGAGCTTATACGCTGATAAAAAGGCGCGCAACGTCGGCGATATTTTGACGATTGTTATTAACGAATCAACGACGCAAACGGCTACGAAAGCTCGTACAAATTCCAAATCTGGTTCGCTAAGCGTTGGCACGGGCACGGGCATTTTCGATTTTATCAGGGCGTTTTCGGCTAGCGGTGGCGATAATTTCCAAGCAGACGGTTCTGCAACTGATACCAGCAGATTCAGCGGACAGATAACCGTTACTGTTATTGAAGTTTTGCCCAATGATAATATGATTGTCGAGGGCGTGCAGTCCATTTGGCAAAATCGCGACGAACACAAAATTACCCTGCGCGGAACGGTTCGCCGTGATGATGTGACTGTGAATAATACAGTTCCTTCCACGAAAGTTGCCGACGCCTCAATTAGATTCGACGGTAAAGGTCCGCTTAACGCTAAACAACGTCAGGGCATTTTAACGCAATTATTTAACTTCATGTTCTAAAATGGACAACGAAATTAAAATCAGCGAGGAATTTATTTTGCCGCGAGACTTGAGCGCGATGGCAAAAACTTTCTTCGTGCAAACAGAAAAACCTCTGCGTGACGGCGAATGGTTTATAAAGAAAGGCTCAACCGTTACGGGCGTTAAGGTCATTGCCGAAGGCGAAAAAATTCGTGATGTTCAACGGCTCATTGAAACCTATCCGCTTCCGAATGGCACTTTGACAAAAGCTCAAGATTGGTACAAATGTCGCGGGACGGCGATTATAACCAATGGCGAAGAAGAAAAGGTTAAAGAAATTCATTGGTATCAGTGCGAAAATATCGGCAAAGTTGAGCTTAAAGAAAAACGTTGGAGGGATAAAAATGATTCTTAGGTACAAAGGCAAAAGATGTTTCTCCTTTATTTTCGGCAAAATTTACAAGGCAGAAAAATTTTGTGACGACATGGGCGAAGCGTGGGCTATTTTCGACGAAGGCGATGATTGGTACGTTTACGGTCTCCGTTTTGTCGCAGAAAACTTTGAAGAAGTCGTTGAGAACGAGCAGGAAATTCGCCGCGCAGTTTAGTTAACGAGGTGAGGCAATGAAAAAATTTTTAACATTCGCGACGCTTATCTTTTGCCTTGCGCTGATGACTTCGACGGTATTTGCGGAGTCGGCAGTAACGAGGATAAAAGATATAGCCAAAGTGCAGGGCGTGCGTAGCAACCAATTAATAGGATACGGCTTAGTAGTCGGCTTGCCAGGCACGGGCGATTCAGACGATACTTGGCAAATGATTCAATCGACGGTATCACTGCTAAGAAATTTCGGAATAACGGTTAACGCGGCTGATTTGGATTCCGATAACGTGGCGGCGGTTATGGTAACAGCAACGCTTCCGCCGTTCGTGCGCGAGGGCGATACGATTGATGTTGTCGTTAGCTCAATGGGCGATGCGGACAGCATTCAAGGCGGAGTCCTCTTGCAAACTCCTTTACGCGCCGCAAATGGTGACGTTTACGCCGTTGCTCAAGGTTCAATCTCGACGGGCGGTTTCGTCGCGGGCAGAGGCAATCAGCGCGCACAAAGAAATTTCCCGACGGCGGGAAGTATACCCAACGGCGCAATCGTTGAGCGGACAGTAGAAGACGAACTCGGCAGGAACGGACAAATTTCTTTGAGCTTAGCCAGTTCCGACTTTACAACCGCGTCGCGAATCACCAATTCAATCAACGCCGCTTACGGTGGCAACGTGGCTCATGCGGCTAATCCCGGTCGCGTCGATATTAACATTCCGGGCTACTACCGCAATGACGTCGTGCAATTCGTCGCTTCCATTGAAGAATTACCGGTTATACCGGACGTTATCGCTAAAGTCGTCGTCAACGAGCGCACTGGTACAATCGTAATGGGCGGCAATGTCACCGTCGACGAATGCGCGATTACTCAAGGCGGCTTGTCGGTTCGCATTAATCGCACGGAAAGTCTTTCGCAACCGGCTCCGTTCTCTTATGGCACCTCAATGGTTGTTCGCAATGAA
>CAMJKR010000196.1 GCA_946406415.1 uncultured Selenomonadales bacterium
ATTGTCTATTTTGCGGACAAAATAACGAGTCGCGCACCAATGGTCGCTTGGAAGATTTAGGCATTGCCGCTGGCATTTTGCGCGGGCGCAAAGTTCATCCCGACGTTCGTTGCATTATCATTCCCGGCAGTCAAGAAATTTATAAAGAGGCTAGCCGTTGCCATTGGATTGATATTTTCATCGACGCGGGTTGTGTTGTTTCTTGTCCAACTTGCGGTCCGTGCTTGGGCGGCTACATGGGTATCTTGTCCGCCGGCGAACGCTGTGTTTCTACCACTAATCGCAACTTCCGCGGGCGCATGGGGCACGTTGACAGCGAAGTTTTTTTGGCAAGTCCCTTCGTTGCCGCCGCCTCTGCTATTGCCGGTAAAATTGCGTCTCCTAAAGAGGTGATTGCACATGACGATTGAGGGTAAAGTTTGGCGTTACGGCGACAATATTGACACCGACGTTATTATTCCCGCGCGCTATCTCAACACTTTCGTCCCTGCCGAATTAGCTAAACATTGCATGGTTGATATTGATTCTTCCTTTGCTCCTAACGTTAAAGCGGGCGACATTATCGTTGCTGGGAAAAATTTCGGTTGCGGCTCCAGTCGCGAACATGCTCCCATTGCCATTAAGGCGTCGGGCGTCCCTGTTGTCATTGCTGCTAGTTTCGCACGAATTTTTTATCGCAACGGAATAAATATCGGTTTACCACTCCTTGAAATTGGCAACGATGTGGAAAAAATTTCTGCCAATGACGTTTTAAAAATTGATACTGACACCGGCACGATTGAAAATTTCACGACAGGCGATGCTTTTCACGCACCTCCGTTGCCCGGCTTTGTCCAGGAAATTGCAAATGCTGGCGGGCTTATCAACTACATAAAGTCGAAAATTTAAACTGATTAAAGTCATATATTTTTTGCAAAAAAACTTCTAAGGTAGTTCTTTCGTTCTACCATAGAAGTTTTTTGTATGCTCTGCATTAAGAAACGATTTACTTTTTAAGAATTTTGATATCCTATAACACGAAGTTTTTTTATCGCGGCGGGTAGGTGATTCATCACGTCCGAGGCGATTAAACCCTCCGCATTTTCCTGCGCGGCGAAATTTCCTGCTGTACCGTGTAACCAAACGCCTGTCAACGGCGCAAAAGGTGTTTGTTTCATGAGACCGGCAATCGCGCCCGCTAAAACATCTCCGCAACCGCCCGACGCCATTGCACTGTTGCCCAGCGGCGATATAAAAATTTCTCCGTTCGGATAGCCGACGATTGTAACTTCGCATTTGGCAACGATTATTGCGCGATATTCCTGCGCGGCGCGTCTAACTTCGGGGACGAGCGCAGGACGCAATTTTTCAACGGGAATATCTAACAGCGCGGATAATTCTCCTAAGTGCGGCGTTAAAATTGGAATTTGTTTGCAAGCTTTTAGTTCGTCAGCTTTACCGTTAAACGGATAAATTGCGTCGGCGTCGAGTATTAGCGGCTTGTCGACTTCTGCGACGATTTTTCTTACCAACGCTTGAGTTTCACGTTCGCGACCCAGTCCACAGCCCATTAAAATTGCGTCGGCTTTTTCCGCTAAGTCTAAAATTTTTTCAGAGGCTTTATCGCCGCCGATTATGCCTTGCTTAACCTCGTCAAGCGGTGTTGTTATGACTTCAGTTAATTTCATTTCGTAAATCGGATTTAGGCTTTCAGGCGTCGCTAAAGTTACAAGTCCTGCGCCGACTTTCATAGCACTCATTGCCGCTAAACTTGCCGCGCCCGTCATGCCGCGTGAGCCAGCTACGATTAAAATTTTTCCGCAAGTGCCTTTGTGCGAATCTTTAGGACGTTCAGGCAGGAAAGTTAATGCAAGTTCTTCGTCGACTAAAGTTTGATGAATTTCATCGTTTAAAAGTTCAGCGGGCAAGCCGATATTGTCAACCAAAAGTTTACCGACATAAGACGCGCCGGGGCAAATATAATGTCCGACCTTTGGCAAGCCGAGTGCGACGGTACAATTTGCTTGCATTGCCGCCTCGCCGACTGCGCCAGTGTCAGCCTCTACACCCGACGGAATATCAATCGCGACGGTAATTTTTTTTGCGGCGTTAACCAGTCGAATCAAACGCAATGCTCCTGGGCGAAGTTGACCACTAAAGCCCATACCTAAAAGCCCGTCAACAACCGCATCCGAAAATCTCAACGTGACTTGCAAGCGTTCCCAAGCTCTGTCGCTTTCGAGCTGTTGAAGTTCGACGCCCATGCCGCGCAAAATTCGCATTTGAACGTTAAGCGATTGCGTGCGGTGGTCTTTATCGCCGAGCAGAAAAATTTTCACACGTGCGCCCGCGTTCGATAAATATCTTGCCGCCGTCAAAGCGTCGCCGCCATTGTTGCCACTACCCGCCAATATGCAAATACTTTTTTTGCCGACGCCGCCTAAAACATTTTTTACCGCCTCAAAGACACGATGCCCCGCGCTTTCCATTAGCGACAATTCGGGCAAGCCGTATTCTTCGACTGCGCTCCTGTCTATTTCGTGCATTTGTTTTGCCAATGCTACTTTCATACAAAAATCCTCCAAAATTTTATTCAAGCATACAAATTGCCGTTGCAAAGTCTCGCGAATGGCTTAGACTGATAAAAATTTTTTCAACGCCTTTTGACTCGGCTAAAGTTTTTGCTTTGCCGCGCAGATTTATTTTCGGAGCACCGCGCTCGTCGTTAACAATTTCGACGTCTGTTAGCCGCGTGATAATCCCCGTGCCCAACGCCTTAAAAAAAGCCTCCTTAGCGGCAAATCTTGCGGCATAGGAGGCGGCGGAATTTTTCCCGCGACTTTCGCAATAACTTTGTTCAATTTCTGTAAAGACTTTGTTCCTAAAATTTTCCTTGCCTACAGCCCTTCGGACGCGCTCAATTTCGATAATATCCGTTCCAAGTCCGATAATCATTTTGCTACTAAGTCCACATCTGTTTGTTTATGAAAACCTTCGTTCGGATTAAATGTTAAAGTTCGTGCAATCAAAATTTCTACGCGGCGATTCTTTTGCTTATTTTCTGCCGTATCGTTCATGGCAATCGGGCGGTATTCGCCGTAACCAATCGCAGAAAATCTAGCGGGATTGAGATTCTGATTAATCGACAGCAAATATTTCATGAAAGTCATTGCACGCACCGAGCTAAGCTCCCAGTTCGAGGGAAATTGCGCGGTATTAATCGGGTCGGTATCCGTGTGACCGCTGATTAAAACTCGTTCAGGCACTTGCGCCAAAAGCCCCGCGACAATCGGTCCGATTCGCTGTGATTCGGGCACTAAATCCGCTGAACCCGACGGGAACAACGCACGCTCTTTTATGCGAATCATCAAGCCTTCTTCCTCAAGTTGCGTCGACAAATCGTCTTGCAAATTATTTGCGCGGATATATTCTTCCAGTTGCTGTTGCAAGTCTTGTAACTGTTGATTTTCCTGCAGATAAGCGGAGTTGCCCGCGTCTTCAGAACTTATAATTTCGCGTGTCATACTATTGCTTGGTCCTGCCTTGTCGAAGAATGACGGACCGCCCATATTGAAAGCCGCCGTGAACGCCTGCGCCATTTGCACGAGCTTAGTTTGGTCAGTCTGCGAAATTGCGAACAGGCAGATAAACAACGCCAAAAGCAACGTCATCAAGTCGGAGTAGGGAAGAAGCCAAGCCTCGCTGGCTTCTTCTTCGTGTTTTTTCGCGTGTTTTTTTCGCGCCATTAAAAAATCTCCTTTCGGTCGATTTTAACTTCTAGCTAACAGTTATCTGCTACTAATGCCTTCGCGTTCGCCCTGCGGAATGTAAATCATAAGCTTAGATTCAATCTGCGTAGGAGAATCGCCCGCCTGCAACGAGAGAATGCCTTCCATAATCATGCGCTTATGACTAACTTCATTTTCCGACTTAATTTTAAGCTTGTTAGCAAACGGGAGCCAAAGAACGTAGCCGGTAAAAATGCCCAAGATTGTCGCAACGAACGCCGCCGCGATTGAGTGACCGAGCTTGTCAATGTCGTTTAAGTTGCCCAATGCCGCGATAAGACCGACGACCGCGCCCAAAACGCCCAGCGTCGGCGCATAAGTTCCGGCTTGAGAAAATATCGAGCGCATTTCGGCATGACGTTGCTCCATGATTGTAAGTTCCGCGTCCAAAACGTCGCCGACGAATTCGGGATCCATGCCGTCAATAACCATGCTTAAGCCGTTGCGGAAAAAAGGATCTTGAATTTCCTCTACGCGGCTTTCCAATGCCAGAATACCTTCGCGGCGGGCAAGTTGGCTCAGCTCAACAAAAGTTTGTACGAGTTCGCCTTTGCTCTGCTCCGTGTTACCTTGAATCAAAAGCTTAAAAAGTGTCGGCACCTTTGAGATTTGCTCCATTGTGAAGGCATTAAATATGCAGGCGACCGTTCCGCCAATGATGATAAGGAACGCGGCGGGGTTGTTGAGTGCGGTAAGCGGTGCGCCCTTCAGAATCATGCCGACGAAGACGGAAATTATTCCGCCGATTAGCCCTATTACTGTAGATTTTTCCAAAACAAGTAGCCTCCTCCTCAAGCTAAAACTTACGCAATAAAAGAATTTAGATAATGCCGAATTATTAAGTTCCTGTTCAATGCAAAAAAAAAAAATCCTGCCGCCGCAAAATTTTTTTCCAAAGTTAAACTCTCATGCAAAAAAACACACGGCTCAAAAGTCGCGTGCTTTTTAACGATATGAATTGTCTATCTTCTGCCGCGTTTTGACGAAATGCATCGCGGCAAATTTTATTAGGCTTATTTAACGTGAATGTTTCCGGAACACGCCACGCCCATCTTTAGGTGAAGAAAGTTTTTCAAAATTTGGGTCGTTGCTTAAGAACAACTCCTGTACACGAAAAATTTGATGAGCCTCTGCCTGCTCTTTTGGAAAAATCTTGTAACCCAATTCTCGCACTGACGAACTTATACTATATGACCAAAATAAATCATCCAAAATTAAAAAGCCACCATTTTTGATAAGCTCTTTAAGCAAACAAACTGCCAAACCATCATGTATAAGAGTATGGGCACCGTCCAGATAAACCGCGTCGAAAATTCCCGCTTCATTTCTCGCACGCATATCAAAAACCATGTTACTCAAATTCCAGTTATACGAATCGAATTGCTTGGT
>CAMJKR010000197.1 GCA_946406415.1 uncultured Selenomonadales bacterium
TGAGCGGAAAGATTGAGCCCTTAGCGATAAGTGAGGCGTCGCCAACAACCACGCTGTATTTATCGTTGACGAGGTATGCAACCATATCGAATTGCCGCGCCAAAATTTTATTGAGCAATGCGCCCTCAACTTTTTCCTTGCCGGCTTCTTGCTCCGCGATAAAAATTATAATCTCGTTGGAAATCGGGTGGCGCGTGAAGACCGCACGATAAATTACGTAACAATAATGTCCGTCACGACGCCGCGAAAAAAGATACATTGATAATTCAGTTTCGCCGCGCAGAAACCGCGCCTTAATATTTTCCGCGCTGAACGTGATAAGAAAAGTTTCGCGCTCCTCGTCAATCGGATAATTCGCCGAACGTAAATTAATCAGCTCAGAATAGGGTCGAATTACCGAATCCGTGCCGAATAAATCTCTGCCTTGAACGTCTTCGACTTTGTTGCGCGTGATATTTGCTCGGAACATTGAAAGCGTCCGTTCATTTGCGCGATAAAAATTGTCGCCAATCGTCATATAAGTCGTCTGCAATCTCTGCGCGTAAACCTTAGCCGACGTCACATCAAAGAACGTGCAGTAAACGTAATGCTCGTCGAAGTCGTCAACAAAGGTGTAATTCACGTTGCACCAAATAATATTATTGTCGGCGGTTATCTGGCGAATAGTTAAATCCCGCGTGCTGTCCTCTGAAATGCGACGGCGCAACATTCTTTTAACAACAAGTCTGTCGTCGGGGTGCGTGAAAGCTATAACGCCGCGATTATTTAAAAGTTTTAATGCGTCGTCTACACTGCACGCCATAAGCTTAGCGAAATTTTTCGACACGAAGACGACTTCAAACCTTCCGTCGATTTTTTCGCGCATGAGGAGTGACGCGCCCTCTATTTGACGAATCGTCTGCAAAAAATGACGCCGCGCAGTTTCTTTATCATAATCCGCTTTAGGAAAGTTTGAATCATCGAACGAACTGTTCATAATGCCTCCTCGCTCTCAAAAAAATTTAGCGGTCGAGACTCGTTCTGAATCTCGCCGCCAATTATAGCAGACATTCTCCTTTTGTGCGAATATTTTTTCGTGTTGAAGAGAATTTGCCGCCGTGATATAATTTCGCCAATGCCGTACCTCAACAGGCGGTAATTCCACGCTTGAGGAGGGAGGTGTAAAAATATGTTTGAGATCCTTACAGAGATCGGAACAAACGTCATCGGAACTGTCATTGGCGGTCTCATTGTTAGCTACATCGTCAAGAAATGGTTCTGAACGGCAGATCACCCACTCTTAGCCGCCCACTAATCGGACTAATCAATCGATTATGGCGAAACGAAACCCCGTCGGTTAATCACTCCGGTGGGGTTTTCGTTCGGTGAAAAATATGTTTGATACTGCGATCCTTACAGCAGTAGTTAACTTTACTAACTTTAAAAAATTTATCACAGCTTTACCTCTTTGTCAAGGCAAAACGAATCCCCTGTACAGTCCCTCATTCTGTGCAGGGGTTTTCGTTTTTGGTGATACTATGACCGAACTGCAATACTGGTTAAGGTTCTTTTAGTTAGTTTCCTAACATTGAAAAATTTATCATAAGTTCGTTATCTCGTCAATCACAATAATTTTCGGCGTTGCTCGACGTAGAGGGCGCGAACACTTATATCAACCGCGTGAACAATCATTCCCGTTGTAAACTCGACCGCGTCGCGAACATGACTTTGCGTCTGGCGAATCAGCGTCGGGATATGGTTGCCGTAGCTCAAGACGACTTCGCAGGAAATTGTTAAGCCTCTGTCTTCTTTATCTTTAAAGACGTGTTTGACAGTGACATTTTTTAAGCTCTTAACGAATTCGCGCGCCCTAATAATTTTCTCGACGATGACTTGAATAACTTTATCGTCGATGATTAATTTTCCGTAGTAACTAAAAACGGGACGCACGATTGATTTTTCTCCTAGTTTGCGGCGGCGGACTGATGACTGTTTAAAAATGGACTGCAACGGATTGACCAAAAAGCCCGAAAAGTGAGGCTTAAGTTCAATCGTCGGAACGGGGATAATATGCTTGCCTTCTTTTAAGCGGTGGAATTGCGCCGTTTCAATTTCCGAACGCGATGCAATGTCTTCAATCCTAACGATTAACTGAATCGACGGGAGGTTGAGAGTTTTGGCGATTTTTTGAACCATATTTTCCGACGTGCCGATAACTAAAATTCTGTGCGGCTGAATTTCTTGGATTGCCTCGCGCACGTCGTCGGCATGTCCCGGCAAAACAAAAATCGCCCGCCTTACTGCCATAATTTTACTTTTCTCCGTCTTAGCCGATTCGCCCGCGACAATATGCCCGTCCTTAATTAAAATTCCGTCGTCAATAATCGCGTCGGCATTGTGTTCGCGGGCAACTTGCAATGCGCGGTGACTTTTGCCCGTGCCGCTCGGTCCCACCAGTGCAATCACGTCCATTTAAATGCCTCCCCTCGCAAAATATTTTGCCATAAAACCGCGATAAAATCAATGCGAAATTGCGCCCTTGACGGGTTGATTGACGGCAAATATAATTTGATAAAGTTTACTTAGCAAGGATGAGATATTGACATGGAAGAAAGAACCGCTCCGACAAATGTAGCTCCTCAGCGAAAAGCAGTTGCGCTTAAATACGAGGCAGAACGCGACCTTGCGCCGAAAGTTATTGCAAAGGGGCGCGGGCATGTCGCCGAACACATTTTGGAGACCGCGCAGAAAAATGCCGTGCCCGTCTATCAAGATAAAACGCTCGTCAATATGCTTATGGCTTTGGAAATTGACCGCGAAATTCCGCCCGAACTTTACAAGGCTATTGCCGAGGTTATGGCTTACGTTTATAAAATGGACAAATCGCACGAACAAGCCGCTGAAGCCCGTCGCCTCGCCGCACAACGCCGCCGCAATAGTTTGTTCTAAAAAAATATTTAAGTCAACACCGTCAACTGCCGATATAGTTAGCGAAGTTAGGCAACAGCTTAACAGCAACTTGAAAATATCGGGTCAGACACTTAGGAAATTTTGTAGACAAGGAACAGTCGAAGAAAATCTGACCGCTAATTAAAAAGGAGAAGTGATTGATATGATGCGTTCCCTGTTCTCCGGAGTTTCCGGTTTAAAAGTTCACCAGACACGCATGGACGTTATCGGCAACAACATAGCCAACATTAACACAATCGGCTTTAAATCCAGCCGTACAACTTTTTCCGATATGCTTTCACAAATTCAGAGTAGTGCTGCTGCTCCTACGGACGGACTTGGCGGTATCAACGCAAAACAAATCGGTCTCGGCGTTAATGTTGAGAGTATTGATATTATCTTTACCGACTCTTCGCCGCAACAGACTGGTAAAAATACAGACCTCGCGCTTTCCGGCAACGGGCTTTTCGTTCTGCGCAATGGCGATCAATCTTTCTACACCCGCAACGGTGCCTTTGCATTTGACGAGGCAGGTTATTATGTTTTGCCTGGTAGCGGTCTTCGCGTGCAAGGTTGGAATGCAGGTGATGACGGCGCAATAAACACCAACGGCACAGCAACTGATATTATTGTTCCCGTCGGCAAAACTATGGAAGCAACCGCCACAACCGCGATTGATTACAGCGGCAACCTCAACAAAGAGGAATTAGCGATTGAGAAAATTAGTTATGTTACTGCAAATGGCGGAGATAACTCTCTTGTTATCACTAATGAAACCGAGTACACCACAAATATCACTGCACCGGCAGATACTGGCACTATTACTTACAATCTCACTACAACCTCAATGTCAACAACCCAATCATATGCAAGTGGTGATACTATTAAGCTGACCTATCGCAATGCAGGAGGTACAGCTGGTGACTATACAGCAGATCTTTATGATCCGTCGGGCAATAAGGTAGGAACGGCAACGTCAACATCAACAGAAGATACTAACCCGTTTATTAATGGTGCTACGGTAGATGCTACGGCGGCGGCAGACAGCACTGAGAGTGGTACTGCAACTACCTCTGTTAATATCGATGGCACAAATGTCATTGCCGCAACCCTCACCTTGAAAGACGGCACAACAAGACACGTCACCAGCGGCTATTACGAAGTCGGCAAGAGCATTCCGATTACTACGCTCGCCACAGTTTATGATTCGCTCGGCGGTAGACATGAAGTCACGGTTTTAATTGATAAAGATTCTTCAACGGCAGATACCACCGCCAATGCCGACGCAATAGAAACTGGCAAAATTTGTGCCGCCGACGGAAGTCCAGTTGACGGAGCAGTTTTTGTAAGCATAGATGACGATGGAAATGTTACCTATACCATAGGGACTGGCACAACAGAATATACGGGTGGTAAAATGGTTTATGACAATCGTTGGAGAGCGTATCTTGCGCCTGGAGTCGGAGTACCCGGTCCGGCAAGTACTGATTTCAGCAATGTGATTAGCTCTACTGAATCCGACGGCTCCACAATGGTTGCTAAAATGAACGGCGGCGATGAATTTTCTTACCTCTATTTTGATAGCAACGGTCAATTCGTTACCAACGGCAGTTCTCAAGACGCGGAAATTACTTTTACTTATGGCGACGGCAACGGCGCGGGCGATAATACTGGCATTATCAGCTTTACGGGTTTGACGCAATACGCCAACTCGACGACCTCTTTCCCGATAACCAACGGCAACACGGCTGGCATTCTCCAAAGTCTCGCGATTGACGGCAACGGAATTATCAGCGGCACTTACACCAACGGCTTAGTTCGCGCAGAAGCTCAAATCGCCGTCGCGCAGTTCAACAACTCCAGCGGCTTGACCAAAGTCGGCACAACGATTTATACAGAGTCTAACAACTCCGGCGCGGCTAACATCAAGACTATTGCGGACTTCGGCTTGAATGTCGTTTCTTCCGCCCTCGAAATGTCTAACGTCGACCTCGCAACCGAATTTTCCGATATGATTATTACGCAACGCGGTTTCCAAGCTAATTCAAAAATGACAACCGTCTCCGATGAAATGCTTGAAACGCTCGTTAACATGAAGAGATAATTTAACAGCTTGAAATAAAAAAGGCGCGGCTCGCAATCGGGTCGCGTCTTTTGTTTATGCGTTGTAGATTTTATAAATTTCGTCGGTATATGAGCCGTCGTCGT
>CAMJKR010000198.1 GCA_946406415.1 uncultured Selenomonadales bacterium
ACGAACCGATAACGACTTGATTAATTTTAATTTCGCCGAGTTCGTCGACGGGCTTAACATTTTCGGGCAAATGCGGCAGGGCGACAACCGGCTTCAAATCGCTCAAGTTAATGTCGACGGTTGCGCAATATTTAGCGTCATCATCGGGGTTAATAGGCTCAAAAGATTTTTTAACGCGACGGGCAACATAAAGTTCAGTCACGTCATCGAAAGGGAAAAGTCCCGCCTTAGCACCCGCCTCAATCGCCATATTAGAAATAGTTAAGCGGTCAGTCATAGACAGTTCTAAGACACCCGCGCCTGTGAATTCGATAGCATTGTAAAGAGCCCCGTCGACGCCAATTTTACCAATTAAAGTCAAGATAATATCCTTGCCGCAAATGAATTTAGGTTTAGAGCCGGATAAGTGAACGTTGATAGAATGCGGGACTTTAAACCAAGCTTTACCAGTGGCGAGCGCGGCGGCGAAATCAGTTGTACCGACGCCGCTAGCGAAGGCATTGATAGCACCGTAAGTGCAAGTATGAGAATCGGCGCCGATGATTAACATGCCCGGGGCGACGAGTCCGAATTCGGGAAGTATGACGTGTTCAATGCCGACGCGGCCTTGCTCGAAATAGTTAGTGATGTGGTGCTTGCGAGCGAAGGAGCGCATAGATTTAGCCAAGTCGGCAGATTTAATGTCCTTAGCGGGCTGGAAATGGTCTGGGACGAGTGCGACTTTATCCGGGTCGAAGACGGGGCGCCCGATATTGTCAAAAAGTTTGAAGGCGGGCGGACCAGTGACGTCGTTGGCTAAGATAAAATCGAGATTGCACCAGACGAGTTGTCCAGGCTCGACGTGAGCTAAGCCGGCGTGGCGAGCTAAGATTTTTTGTGCAATAGTCATTTTTGTAACCAGCTCATCATGGCGCGTAATTTGGAGCCGACTTGTTCGATAGGGTGTTGGGCGTGGATACGGCGTTGAGCTAAGAAGTTGGCACGCCCAGCGGCGCGATTTTCAGTGAGCCAAGTGGTGGCGAATTTGCCGGTTTGAATATCGTCGAGGGCGTTTTGCATGGCGGCTTTAACGGCAGGAGTAATGATTTTGGGACCGGTAAAGTAATCGCCGAATTCAGCGGTATCGGAAATGGAATAACGCATTTTAGCAAAGCCGCCTTCGTAGAAGAGGTCGACGATAAGTTTCATTTCGTGGAAAGTTTCAAAGTAGGCAATTTCGGGTTGGTAGCCGGCGTTAACGAGCGTTTCAAAGCCGGCTTGGATAAGGTGAGTGACGCCGCCGCAGAGGACGCATTGTTCACCGAAAAGGTCGGTCTCGGTTTCCTCTTTGAAGGTGGTTTGGATAATGCCGGCGCGAGTACCGCCGATGCCGCGTGCGTAGGCAAGAGTAATGTTAAAGCAGTTGCCAGAAAAATCTTGGTGAACGGCGAAGACGTCAGGGACGCCATTACCCTCTGTGAAAGTTCTGCGAACCAAATGTCCTGGACCTTTAGGAGCGACTAAGAAGACGTCGACATTTTTAGGTGGGATAATTTGGTTGAAGTGAATGTTAAAGCCGTGAGCAAAAGCGAGCGCGGAGCCAGGTTTAAGGTTAGGTTCGATTTGGGATTTGTAGAGGTCGGCTTGCTTTTCGTCGGGGATAAGAATCATGGTGATATCGGCGGCACGGACGGCGTCGGGGACGTTCATAACGGATAAGCCGGCGTCTTTAGCCTTTTGAATGGATTTAGAGCCGGGGTAAAGCCCGACGACGACATTAACGCCGGAATCGTGGAGATTCAGAGCGTGAGCATGTCCTTGGGAACCGAAACCGATAATGGCGACGGTTTTATTGTTAAGGATAGAAAAATCGACGTCTTGGTCGTAGAAGATTTTAGCCATGATGACACCTCATTAGAGTAAATTTTTATGAAAGAATTTAGAATTATGATTGCAAAGGAAGATGTTATCGCGGTTAAGAGCGATGGAACCGGATTGAATAAGTTCAATAATGCCGAAGTGGTTAAGGGCGTTGACGGCGGCGTTTAATTTGTTAGGAGAGCCGGTGAATTCGAGGATAATAGAATTGGAATGGAGGTCAACGCAGTTAGCGCGGAAGGTGTCGGCGATTTTCAATATGTTAAGTCTGTTAAGGTCGTCGGCGCGGATTTTGATTAAGGCGATGCCGCGTTCGACGGCGCAGGCAGAATCGAGGTGTTCAACGGCTTTAACGGGCGGGAGTTTGGACAGTTGAGAAATAATTTGGTCGAGGCGGTAAGAGTCGGCGTTGAGCGCGACGGTGATACGCGAAAAGTTAATGTCGCTGGTAGTGCCGACGGCTAAGGAGTCGATATTAAAGTTGCGCCTGGCGAAAAGAGAAACAACGCGCTGAAGGACGCCAGGTTGATTGTCGACTAAGATAGATAATAAGTGCCTCATGATGAAACTCCCTCAAATACTTTTAAGGCGGCAATTCAACGCGCCCTTTAAAAATCCTGCAAGGTGAAAAAATTTTTTTTTAGGGAAGCAAACGGCGGGCGGCGTTGAAAATTTGAGCGCGGACGAATTTGTAGGAACCGGAATTTTTAATGTTGAGGTGAGCTTTCTTTTTAATGCGGTTGACGTGCATTTGGGCGCGAATACGGCTAATGGCTTGCTGGTAAGTTAAGTTATCGCGAGCCATAAGGCGTTGAATTTGAAGGTGATAAGGGACGTAGATACACCAAATTTGGTCAAAGAGATGTTGCCAACCGGCGTCGAAGAGGAGCGGACACTCGATAACGGCAAGTGGAATCTGCGCGGCGTGGCAGTCAATTAAGAAGTCGCGGGCGCGGTTGAGTAAAATGGGATGGGCGACGCTGTTAATCCATAAGCGTTCGGATTTGTTGTTAAAGATAATGTCGGCGACTGCGCGGCGGTTAAGAGTCAGGTCGTCGTTAAGGATAGAATGTCCGAAGTGGCGCAGGTAAAGATTGTAAAGGATATTATTTGGCTCCAAAAGGTTATGAGTAATGTCGTCGATATCTAAAGTGTGAGCGTGGAAAAATTTATGTAAGGTACGAGCGACGGACGATTTACCAGAGGCAATAGAGCCGGTTAGTCCGAGAATAATCATAGCCCTAACCTCTGAAGTAAATCGCGTTGAATTTGTTCCATGATAATGCGTTCGTCGTCATAAACGTGGTCAAAGCCGAGCAGGTGAAGTAAGCCGTGCAATTCTAAGAAAACTAATTCGCGGTGCAGTGAGTGATTAAATTTGTAAGCCTGCGCGGCGGCTCTGTCCAATGAGATAACAATTTGTCCTAAGATGATAGGCACGCCGTCAGCGTCTTTAATGGCAGATTCACGGAAAGCAAAAGATAAAACGTCGGTGGGGGCGTCGACGTGTCGATAATGGCGGTTAAGCTCGTGAATAAAATTATCGTCGGAAATGGTAATGTCAACTTCGCAGTCGTCGACGTCGTAAATGTCGGCAACCAAATTGGCAGCGCGGAACATGTCCTTAATAATAAAATCGTCGACGTGCAAAGTATCAGGGTTGAAATTAATTTGAATGTCCATGATAGCTCCTTTCGTAAGCGGAAATGATATGGGCAACTAAATCATGACGGACGACGTCCTCAGCAGTAAGAAAAGAAAAGCCAATGCGCGGAATGTTTTGGAGGCGATTAACGGCGTCGGCTAAGCCGGAAGTGGTAGGCAAGTCGCATTGAGATAAATCGCCGGTGATAACCATACGGGAATTGAAGCCGAGCCGAGTTAAGAACATTTTCATCTGCGCGGGCGTGGAATTTTGAGCCTCGTCGAGAATGATAAAAGAATCGTTTAAAGTTCTGCCGCGCATGAAGGCAAGCGGCGCAATTTCAATAACGCCCTTAGCAAAAAGTTTATTGTAACCGTCGACAGACCAAATATCTTTGAGAGCGTCGACGAGTGGACGTATATAAGGGTCAACTTTATCATGCAAGTCGCCGGGCAAAAATCCGAGCCGTTCACCAGCCTCGACAGCCGGTCGCGTTAAAATAATTTTGCGAACTTGCTTGCCGCGCAGATAGCTACTTGCAAGCGCAATGGCGAGAAAAGTTTTACCGGTGCCAGCGCAACCCACTGCGAACGTTACAATATTTTTTTGCATAGTGGCAACGTATTGGGCTTGCCCTTGAGTTTTGGGGGCAATGTGGTTGCCGGCGTGAGTTGAGATGATAGTATCCATTAGCGTAAAGAAGTGATAGCCGCCCAAACGATTGCGCCGCCGCCGAGCACAATCGCGCCGATACCGACGATTGCGGCAATAGTTAAGTTTTGAATCTGCGCGGACAGCTTATCAAATTTAGAATCAATCTTTTCGTTGAGTTCTTTAATATCGGCGTCGTGTTTCTTTCTAAGTTCGGTAATATCGGCATCGTGTTTCTTTCTAAGTTCGGTAATTTCGGCGGCGCGTTGATTATCGCGGTCGCGCATTTCGCCAATAATCGTGTCGACTTTAGCAAGCACAGTATCAATGCGGGCGTTCTGCGCGGCAATTTGCGCTTGCACGGCGATATTTATTCTTTCCTGCTCAGTCATGTTGAACACCTCCGGCTTGTATTCGACGCAAAAAAAAAGAATCCCGCCGGAGCGGGAGAAAAAATTTAGTGGTTAGGACTTCACTAATCACTCTCTTTCAAAATGCGGTCTTCAAGTCGTTCAATGCGTCGGTCGAGCTTGTCGACTAAATCAGCTAATCGGTTTAGGTTGCGTGTCACCTCCGCGATTAGACTTGTCACAGAGGAATTGAGCAATTTAATATTCTTGTTGACTTCAAAGAGTGTGTAGAAACAAAGGGCGGCAGGAACGCCGATATTGCTGAACACGTGGACTAAAAATTGTTCGTCTAACATTTTGCTCATCTCCTTAAGCGTACCAAACAATAGTCAGAGTAGTTGGGTAGTCAGTATGATACAGCGTATAAATTTTGTCGTTATAAAAACACCAATCATCGCCTACATTCCAAACCAGATGAGGAGTCGCGGCTTTAACGAGTGCGCGGTCGTGAGTGACGTCGTAAATGGCTACGGTACTGTTATTGTAAAGTTCGCTTGGAATTTTAATTGGCGCGTTGCCATCGGTGTTAATAACCCAACCCCACAAAGCGTCCTCGTCGCCAAACTCTACAG
>CAMJKR010000199.1 GCA_946406415.1 uncultured Selenomonadales bacterium
ATCAGAGAATTGCTTGTGTCTTTCTTTTACCTGAGTTTACCAACAGCCCCTAGAATTGTCCAATGGATTACTTTATGCTAAAATCGGAAGAAAACAGGAGAGTGAGCAATGAAAATAAGTAAAACAGCCTACGACGATGCATTTCGCACTTTGCTAAACGATTGTAGCGAACTAATTATCCCCGTAGTGAATGAAGTTTTCGGCGAGAATTACACCGGTAAAGAAAAAATAATCTTCGGCATCAACGAGCATTTTTTAAGTCAAGAAGAGGACAACGTAAAAAAAGTAATCACGGATTCCAGCTTTGTTATTATTAGTTCAGACGGAATTCAAAAAAGATACCACATAGAATGTCAATCGACAGCTGATAATAGTATGCTTGTGAGAATCTTCGAGTACGACGCGCAAATCGCATTGGATAGTGGAAATATCGTTGATAACGTATTAACGGTGACGTTTCCTAATTCGGCAGTTATATTTCTGCGCCATAGTGGAAAAACGCCAAATGAAATGCGAATCCGCATGATAACGCCAGGCGGCTCGACAGAATATCTCGTTCCCGTTGTTAAAGTGCAAAAGTATAATCTGGAAGAAATATTCAGCAAGAGACTGCTGTTTTTTATCCCGTTTTATATCTTCAGTCACGAAAAACAATTTCCGGAATATGAGGGCAACGAAGTCAAGCTCCAAAAGTTGTGTGAGGAGTACATTTATATCCGGACAAAACTTAACGACTTGCAGAAGGTGGGAGAAGTCAGTGAATTAACAAAAAGTGCGGTCTGCGTAACGACTAATCATGTGCTAGCATTGATAGCGCAAAAATATCAGAGAGTTCAAGAAGGAGTGGAAAACGTTATGCGCGGAAAAATTTTGGATTATGAAGCGAAAACCATTCGGAACAAGGCTATCGCTGAAGGCAAAGCTGAGGGCAGGGCTGAAGGTATCGCGGAAATGAAAGCGCAAATCGAAGAAAGGGCAAAAGATATGCTTCGCGACAAAATGACTTTACCGCTGGTGGAAAAGTACACGCATATTCCAATGCCACGTATCGAGGAATTAGCTCGCGGTTTAGGGTTACTTTAACGCAAAGGACGAAAACGGAACGACCTTACGGTCGCCCTAAAATCCAATTCCCCTCGAACTGGAAGAAAATTTATTTGCTCTGGAAAGAGGAGAAGCTCAAGTCAAAAGAGGCATGGTATCTGCTAAAAATTTCTAAGAACGTCTTCTATCGCCTTGTGAAAGAATATGAGCAAAAAATTTAAGCGTGTACCCTTATGAGATTTTTAAAAATCGTTGCCCATTGTCTGAAAATTTTTATTGAATACTCTTTGCGATAATGATATAATTTAAAAATCAATAGAAATGCATATTAAGAAAGGTCATGCGCGTGAAAAATAATGAGTGTAGTTGTTGCATAAATACTGTACAAAATCCGTCAATTACTATAGGCGACGACGGCTTGTGCAATGTTTGTAGGGATTATCAGCAACATTTCAATCATAAAGTGTTGGATAACGAGCTAATGACTATTAAAAATTTTGTTTCGAGTGAGAAATATGATTGTATGGTTGGTCTTTCTGGCGGAAAAGACAGTACGGCTATGTTAAGCTCTCTATTAGATTTAGGATTTCATCCGCTAGCGTTTTCGTTTCAAATTCATTATAATAATCTTACTGATGTCGTCATAAAAAGAATAGAAAACATTACGCAAAAATTGCATGTAGACTATAAAGTTATAAACATATCCAATTACATAACTGAAACAGAGCGAGCTTGTTTTCGCAGTATGGCTGATGTTTATGATAAGGCTTTGTCGAAAAAAATATCTAAAGCAGAATTTAGGGAACTATATTTTGAAGGCAGGAAATTTTATTCGACTAAGCAAAATGTCGTTTTTCCGTTTGTCAGACCGTGTCAGATTTGCCGCAAAATAGTTATTCGTGCTTATTATGCCGAAGCTGTTAAACGCAATATAAAATTTGTTTTTGTGGGTATAAATGAATGGGCTTCAAAAAATTTTGGAAAATACTCTGCACTTCGTCGATTAAAACCACAATCAGATTCACAAGAGGTTTTTATCGTACATTTGCCGTACCTGTTGCAAAAAAAATATTCTGATGTTCTGAAAACTTTGGATGATATTTCTTGCAAGGAACAAGTTGTTGATACGGAAGTCAAAACTGGCGGCAATTCCTGTGCTTTGGCAAAAGCTTGTGAGAGTATAGCCTTTGAATTATTAGACTTTCATCTTGATGCGCCGCGCCTTTCCAGAGAAGTTACTTCTGGATTTATTGATAAGGAACTTGCTCGACGCGCTATAGAAAATAGTAAGGCAAAGAGTTATAAAACTGTTCGAGAAGTTTTAACCGAATGTCACATAATTTAGCAGAAAGGAAAATAGTATTTGATTCTCAAAAATTTTGAATTACAAGCAAGAAATAATCCTCACAAAATCGCGCTTATTGCATTTAATGAAAGTATCAGTTTCGGCGATTTAAATTTAAAAAGTAATGTACTTGCCGACTTTTTTAGAAGAAGGAATTCCGAAGCTAATGAGGTCATTGGAATATACGATGTCGGTTCAATTAACCATTTTATTTCAATGTTGGCTTGTTTGAAAGCAAGACAACCATTTATAAATTTTGACATGTATGCTCCTGAACTTTATAACGAAAAAATAATTTCTCGTCTTAATGTCCGCACTGTGATTGTTAATTCCTCCGCGAAGTGTCAAGGATTTCAAAATTATCATAAAACAAACGTCGAAGAACTTTTACAAAGTTATAATCCGTCAACTATTGTCGAATCGTGTTTTCCTAAATCAGAGTTAGCATACTTTGTTGCTACGTCAGGAACGACCGGTGAACCCAAACTTGTGGCAAAAAATTTGAAAACATTAGCCTTCAGTTTGAAACAGATTAGACAGAAATTGCCCTTCTTGTTTGAAGGAGCTGTTCAAATGTCAGTGCCTCTTAATTACGCTTTCGGATTGGATCAGGTGTTAATTTTTCTTTGTGCGGGTGTAACGGTTTGTATAGATTCTCATGAGGATTTTTTTAATTTGCAACAGCAATACAGTTACATTGAACGGAATAAAGCGCAGACAGTCTTTTGGGGCTCCCCTGTCCTTAAACTTTTGAGCAGGCAACCGCAATTATTCGACGGTGTGCCTTCCTGCTTAAAGTCTATAGTTGTCGGGGGCGAACCTCTAATTGTCAGTGCAGCTTTTTTATTTGAGTTGCGCAATCGAGAAATCTCTTTGTTAAATAATTATGGCTGTACTGAAACGGGAACATTATTTTTCTCTGCTGTACAAATTCCCCTGACGCAAATACAAGAGTACAACAGAATTCCTATAGGAGAACCTTTACAAGGCTTTGATGTCGTTTTATCGGGCGAAGAATCGTCAAAGGGGCAACTAGTCATTTATGCCAAAAAATTTTTCAATGAATACACTGGCGATTCTTTTTCGACTAGCTCAAGATTTAATCTCGTGCCAAACGCCGACGGAAAAGTTTGTTTTTATACAGGAGACATCGCCGAAAAGATTGACGGGAAATATTATATCGTCGGTCGGCATGATAATTGCGTCAATGTTCGTGGCTATCGTGTTGAGCTGGAAGCTATCGAACAATATATTTCTCAACTGCTCGACGATGATGAATGTTGCGTTGTTCCGCAAAAAAATGAGTATGATGAAATTTATTTAGCCTGTTTTTATCGCAAAGGGGTCGCGGAATCTCATAAACTTTTCGATTCGTTGAAAAAGTTGTTGCCACGTTACATGATTCCGACAAAATTTTTTGCCCAGACGCAGTTACCCAAATTGCCTAATGGAAAAATCAACAGAAAAGCTCTAGAAAATTTTTTCCCAAAGTATGCCAAAACGGAAATCCAAGCCGCGAAGTTTTTAGAGCAACGTATAAAGAAACTTTTAGAAGATACTTTGCGAAGCACTGTACCTGAAAATTTCAAGGAATGTACTTTTGACGAGTTGGGGTTGGATTCGTTATCTCTCGTCGATTTTATTTGCAAGGTCGAGTTCGCCGAAAAAATTGTAATTGATGACGCCGTCATAACGGATAAAAAATTTAAGACATTAGGCGACTTAATTGAAATCGTGAGGAAAAAGAAATGAGCCGATTTTCAAACGTAGAAAAAATAATTGCGGTTGCCGAAAGAAATTCTGTTCGATTTGGTATTTGCGTCAACTTTGACGGAAAAAAGTTCTACGGATATCGTGAGGACGAGGACTTCGATACGGCTTGCAGTATCATGGCATTTATATTGCTTGAATATTCCAATCAACTTTTTGCTGGTAAAATTTTGGGCAAAGAGTTTCTGATTTATACTGAGGACAATTTTGCTACCGGCGCAGGAACGATTAAATTTTTACCCTTTGGCAGTCGAGTGCGCATGGAAGATGCTGTCGAATTGATGACGGCAACGAGCGATCACATTGCCGCCAATTTATTGATTGACTTATTGGGGCTTGAGAACATAAACGCGACAATTCAACAACACGGCTTTTCTAAGACCAAACTTCATAAAAAATTTCTAATCCCAAAAGTTAAAAACATGGGGACGAGTTCCCCGAAGGATTACATAAAATTTTTCGCGCTGATGGAGAGAAATCTTTTACTGTCGGTTGAGGCTTCTCAATTCATGAAGAAAATTTTACTAAAACAAAAATACAAAGATATTCTCGCCGAAAAACTTTTTGCTCTTCCCGATTTCTTGGACGTCGCATCCAAAAGCGGCAAAGCTGACGGGAAAATTTATGACGAATTCACCGATAGCTACATTGTTGACGGTGGGATTATCCAGACAAAAAAAGGGGCGTATGAGATAGCTCTGTTTGCGGAAATAAAATATAATTCGCCGCTCTCCTTGAATCAAGTAAAAGCTTTCATGCAGGATATAAGCTTAAATTTCTTTAATATGTTCCTTGCCGAGCATTGAGATAATCGGAGAAAACTTTATGCGACAAAATTTTTATGAAAAATATACCGTGAAGACGGACTCGCCCGCCGATGTACCGACTCTGGAGATAACAACGAAAATAGGTTGCGCGGTAAACTGCAGGTACTGTCCGCAATCTTTGCTTGTTGAAAAATATTCGGCACGTA
>CAMJKR010000200.1 GCA_946406415.1 uncultured Selenomonadales bacterium
CAGTTGGAAGAATTTTTGCAAACGCTCAAAAAGCCAAAAGAAACCCAAACGGAAGCTTTGAAAGCCTATAACGACCTTGTCGCCGGTATTAATTCTAAAATCTTTTCTCTGTTATCAGCGGCAAGGTTGATGAAAAAATCCGTTGCTGAGATTCAAAATCGTCTTGAGTCTCCCGATTGCAAGAAAAATATTCAACTCGTCACTCATCAAATTCTTCAAGCTAACCTTTACGCAAAAAATATGTTGCGGCGCGAGAGTGATAACCTTGCCCACGCCGTCGACGCTCTTCAAAATGAAATTTTTGCTCAAACTTTGTCCGACACTAACAAAAATATCTATAGGACACGCGAAGTCTATGATATTATTCGTCGTCAATATTTCGGGCTAAAGAAGGAATACGAAAAGAACCTCGACCTGAAATTTGACTTGCACAAACGAATTATTTCTCCGCAACGCGCTATCGCTATGGCGAAAAATATCTTCGTGGGCGGCGATTTAAAAAGATTACGCGCCACTATTCGCCAATATAAAAAAGATGAGCAACGTATTGCTCAAAATATTTTTGCCTTCAATCAACGCGAAAATATTTTCCAAAGTCGTGACTGGTCAGTTGTTTCCCCCTCCATTTTCGCTCAGGAAAAATATCTGCTCACCAAACAAAAGACCTTAATCGAAATAGAAAAAGCTCGTCTCGCTAATCTAAAGCTTTCCATTGAACAAAAACAAGCCGAGTTGGATTCCTTGTGCCAAAAACCTGATTCGCTAAAGAAAATAGAACTAATCGCCGCTGGCATTCTTCGCAAAAACTATAAATTCGTCCGCCGGTTAGAAGAAATCGAAACTCGCGTTAAAAATTTGGCGCAACGAATGAATCACGCTAAAGAACAACTCGACGCTCTCAAAATTCAACTTACTTTCGATAAACCTAACACCGCCTACAAAGTCAATTGCTCTGATAATTCGTCAAGTGGTTCATTTGCCTCAATAATCGCCGATGCCATTTTAAAAGAACCGCAAGCCGTCCAACTGGTCGCCCGCTCCACTGGTAATAATCTCGAAATGGAAAAGGATTGGGAAATGATGACTGAATTCGATAAAGATGAAATCATTCGCAAGAAGATTATTCGCGAGTTGTGAACTCGGTAGATGGTGAGGAAAATGGCAATATTTACAAAATTCTTGCCTGTGTTATACTCAAAAAAATAAAGATGAAAAGCGGTGACTTTTGTGTCAAAGAGTAATTCTGGCAAGCCGAGAGTGTTCATAAGAGATTTGTTGTTTCTCGATGTAATAAAGGCAACGAGTCTTTCGGAACCAAAAAATTCAAAAGAAATAAACACTGAACTTGAACGCAGATGGCACGAACTTTTCCCCGACGTGCCGTTTCCGAAAATGGGCTTGAAGACAATCATCAATCATATTGCCGACATGAAATGTAGCGGTCTTTACGATATAAAAGTTCATCAAAATAATCGGCTCGGCTACTATAACGCCGCTGAAGAAAACAAAGTCGCGGAAGAAAGTCTCACATACGAAACAAACAACGTTGAAAAGGAAAAAATTTTATTTAATGTAGCCGAAGTCATAATCATTGCCACTGCACTCTATCGTTCGCCGTCTGTTTCAACGGAAACACTGCAAAGAATAATGGACTGCCTCCAATCGGCAGTTGAAATTGAAGGCTCGTCTTATTTATATTTTTTGAATCGTCATATAAACAACTGGGGAATTCCGCGCAAAACCAGACGCGACATATTGCCCGTTATCAATGCTATTTGGAAAAATTTTCTGGATAACATGATTCCAAAAAAGTTGGAGTTTTATTATCGCGTTGATGAAACCAAATATATTGTATCACCGTATTTCTTTACGTGGGAAAACGATGAGATGTATCTGATTGCCAATGTCGACGGACATCATTTACAGCATTTTAAAATGAGTGCGATTGAAGATTTGAGTTTGCTCGACAAGAATGCTGTGCCGATACGTGAGCTGGATGATTATATCTGTCGTGTCCCGAATATTGATTTTACCAAGCGTGATCGTGGCGGCTTGACGATAGATTTTCCTTTAGATAAATATTGCCGCGAACACGTCTACATGTCTTCTGGCGATACATCTCCGATTGAAATAGTCATTAGTTTTCGTGGTGCTCTTAAAGACGATATTGTCACACGTTTTGGAACAGAAGTGAATATTTGTAAGATTGATGACGATTACTACAGTGCAACAATAACGGCTCAAGAGAACGACGGCTTGTATCAATGGCTAATGCAGTTCGGCGACAGAATCCGCATTATTTCGCCAGAAAATGTCCGCGAAAAACTAAAGCAGAGATTGCTCGACGCTCTAAAATTATTGTAATGAATTAACCTATAGACTAAAATGCAAGAGGTAACAGCGCATCCTCTTGCGTATTTTTTTGTTGGCAATTATTATTGGACACAGAATTTGACGGAAAGGTGTTGATTAGAGAATGAAAAATTACGTTGAAGGAATGAACGAATTTTTGAAAGCCGAATCGAAAAATATTTCTAAAATTCCCTACAAGAGAGTGTTGGTAGTAGGTGATATACACGGGCATTTTACAGAGTTTATGTCGCTTTATGGAAAGCTCAATGTGTCGAGTGATGATTTACTGATTATGCTAGGTGACCTCATAAAGGGCGGCAACGAAAATTTGTCGATGATTCGTTGGGCTGTAACGGAAAGTAAAAAGCCTAATGTCATTATTCTGATGGGCAATGCCGAAAACGATTTTCTTCGCAGTTCCGGAGGACGATTCACAGTGGAATTGAAAGAAGCCGTCAAAAGAGAGCCGCAAATTGTCGAGCAAGTAACCGAGTTCGTGCAAAAACTTCCGACGCACTATCATCTGGGCAATGCGTTTTTCTTTTGCCACGCAGGAATTGACCCGCAGAAGTCCTTACTGAATCAACCGAAAGCTAAACTTCTAAATACTCGCCCAAAAAATTTCGCTAAAGAATACTTAGGCAGGACACTGATTGTAGTTGGACATACAAGAGTTCAGAAGCTTAATGAGGCATATACGGTTCCTGTTAAATTACCTGATAGAAATATCTTGTTGCTTGATACGGGCATAAAAAGAGGCGGGCGTATATCTTGCGTAGACGTGCTGAGCGGACAATACTGGCAAAGTGACGTACAGTGATTCGATTAAGGAGGATTCATTGTGTATTCCAAAACTTTTATCAAAGATTTACTGATTATTGACGTACTGCAAAACAGCAACAGAGACAATCCTAAAACCGCGCGAGAAATTCTTGAGGAAGTACACAGGCGACTAATTGAACTTTATCCCGAAGACTTCACTGCATTTGAAAATGAAGAAGATTTGACTAAAGCTGTTACTGCGACAATAAGTCGACATGTTCAAGATATGAACAGTACCGGTCTCTACGATATAAAAACTCACCGCGACAACAAGCTCGGCTATTATAACGCGACAGAGGGGAAAAATTTCCTCTTCACACCCGCAGAATTTGCGTTGATTGCCATCGCACTTTATAGGACGCCTTCAATTTCTACTGAAGAAACCAAAGAGATTCTTAAAAAATTTGAAAACTGGATTGGAATAACTGGCGACATGTTCAGCTATGCCATAGTAAAAAAGCAAATCGACCAATGGAGCGGTATTCGGCGCAAAACAGCCAGACGAATTTTTCCTATAATCACCGAGCTTTTGAAAGCCATAATAGAAGCACGCAAGATAACGTTCAACTTATATGAGAGAAGTTTTAATGACGCCAACGAAGAAATTTCTTTGCAAAAGCGAATTAAGACACGCAAAAAGGGCGAGGAAATAATCATCACTTACAAGGTATCGCCGTATTTTTTAGTATGGGAAAATGATGAATGTTATCTTATCGGGCACGACCCGAAAAATGATACGCCCGAAGGTCAGCAATTTTCTCATTTTAAAATTTCCCTGATTGCCAATCTGAAAATCTTGGACGAAAAAATTACGCCGCTCAGAAAAATTGATTTTTATGCTCGTTACGCAATGGAGCCACATTCTTATTACACTGACTCTGCAACGAGAGAACGACTCGCCGAAATAGAAAATATACTTCAATCAGACACTCGTGAGCCTACATTCAAAAATTTTTCTCTCGACCGTTACATGCGCGAACATATTTATATGGTTACGAACGATTCGCCGACAGTGGATGTAACAATAGAATTCGATAAAGATTTTTTGGAGACGATATTTACGCAATTAACTTCCAAACAAAAAGTCACACCGTCTGCAACCAACAACGGCAAATGGCAGACGATAATGACGGTTCAAGACAACGACGGACTTTATCAATGGCTCCTGCGTTACAGTGACAAAGTTAAGGTTATTTCTCCAAAGAAAATCCGAGATAAACTGCGCCAAAGATTGAATGTAGCTTTAGACAACGTGAACGGGTGATTCTTATGAACAAGGACAATGAAATTTTGAAATATCTTGAACAGGCAGAAAAGGGCGATTATTATTCAATGCTCAAGGTTGCTGACTGCTATTTTCACAAGCATGACGACGAAAAAAGTTTGGAGAAAGCTCTTCATTGGTACATTCGCGCCGCAAAATCAAATCATCACATTATAAAGGCGGACGCGATGGCGCAAATAGGTCTAATGTATTACAACGGCATCGGAACACCTGTTGACTATGACGCGGCGTTTAAATGGCTTAATGATTGTGTACTTTTTCAACGAAATCCGCCAGCAGTATACGCTTTAGCCGAGATGTATTTTTATGGACGCGGTACCAATGTAAGTTATTCTAGGGCGGCAGAGTTATATGCAATGACTTGGATATATGGGCGTAATGGTAATGCAGCATATCGATTGGCAGAGATATACGAATACGGCTATGACGGAGAAATCGATAACAAACGCGCTCTTGATTATTATATCGCTGCTGCAAATCACGGTCACGAGGTTGCAATGTGTAAACTGGGCTTAATCTATGAGACCGGTGAAATTGTTGAGCAAGATTATCAAGAGGCAATACATTGGTATCGACTCGCGGCTGATTGCGGTAATAAATTTGCCGCCGCAAAACTTGAAGAACTCCAGGACGTTGATTTATCTCACCCATATCAAATTACGTGGT
>CAMJKR010000201.1 GCA_946406415.1 uncultured Selenomonadales bacterium
GGGACTGAAAATCCCCGTGTCAGTGGTTCGATTCCGCTCTGAGGCACCACTTAAAAAATCCTAAAGCCCGTCTCAAAAAAGAGGCGGGCTTTTGCTTATGTCGTGATTCAGACTTAGCATTAAAAATTTTTTGTCAAGTTGTCGAGTAGTTTTACGAAAATCGCGGCAGGAAAATTTTCACAGCGGCAGAATCAATCAGCAGAAAAAATTTTAGACAAGGTGAGCACTTTGAACAAGGTAAAACAAGTCTTGCGGAAGATAAGAAATATTCTAATCGGGCTAATTGTGCTAATAGCTTTAGTCGTAGGCGCATTCGTAGCGGCGATAAAATTTGACTTCATCGGCACGGAAGATGTTGCCATGCTAAATGAAGAGCTTGGTTTGTATCGATTGCCCTTCGTCGGCAATGGCAGATATTTTGAAGTGCCCGAAGGTGTAGAGTGGCCGCCGCCGCCCGAACCCGAACCGGAGCCTGAACCCGAACCAGAAGTAAAAGAAGAGCCGCCCAAAGAAGAACCTAAAGAACAACCAAAAGAAGAGCCTAAGCCTAAAAAAGAAGAAAAGCCCAAAGAAGTCAAAATCGACAAGAAGGCAATCGACGAGCAACGAGCTAAACGCGAGGCGGAAGAGAAAAAACGTTTGGCGCGGCTTGCACGAATTTACGAGAGCATGAAGCCCGAACAGGCAGCGAACGCACTAATTAACGTTGATTGGGACACGACAGTTTTAATCTTCCAGCGTATGAGTGAGGACTCGGTTGCGCAGATTTTAGCTAAAATGGAACCCGAAGCCGCCGCGCAGTTAACGGAAATGCTTTATGCGGGCACGCAACGGCGAGTAACTACGCCTTCGGACACGATGCGCAGTGAACCTGTCACACCGCCCGAACAAGTTTCAACGGCTGAATAAATGCAGGAAAAATATTTTGTGGCGGGGCTTGTATTCTGGGCATTAATAATTTTTTTGCTGTACAAGTTGCGTCCGTCGTCGAGTTTGCACGTAGAAATTTCGTCAATCGCTCGTCGCGAGAAATTAATTTGCTTAGGTGTTGTGACGTTTTTAATTGCGTTATGCATCGTGCCTATGGCGTGGAATCCGCATTGGACGGGCGAACTTCACAGACACCACAATCAATATCAACTTTTAGCAGACGCCTTCTTAAAAGGACAGCTTTATTTGGATATGCCTGTTGACCCGCGCTTAGCGGCAATGGAAAATCCCTACGACGCGCAAGCTAGAGATAAGTTAAATCTTGACGAGAATTCCGGCGGCTGGGATCATGCTTTTTACAAAGGTCATTACTACGTTTATTTTGGCGCGGTGCCTGCACTGATAGTTTTCGCGCCGTATAAATTAATCGTCGGCAAATCACTTGCCACCTATCACGCGACGCAAATTTTTGTAGCACTTTTTATAATCGGGTTGTTCGCGCTGTTTTATTTGTTTGCTAAAAAATTTTTCCCGCGCATGTCGTTTGGCGTTTATTTGATGACGGCGTTTGCATTGTCGATGGTGAGCATCTCATATTGCACGGAAGCACCTGCGCTCTATTGTACAGCCAGTTCGTCGGGACTGTGCATGGAAGTTTGGAGCGTTTATTTTTTTGCTCGCGCCGCGTGGCGTGATGATTCACGACGAATATTTTTTGCAGAAATTTTTATCGGAGCATTTTTGGGAGCTTTGGCATTTGGTTGCAAGCCGACAATCGCGCTGGCGAATTTTTTATTACTGCCACTTCTGCCGAAATTTTTTGCTAAGGACGACCCGCGAAAAATTTTTATCGTGTTAAGCGTACCTTATCTAATCACGGGCGCGGCATTAATGGCTTACAATTATCTGCGTTTCGACAGCGTTTTTGAATTTGGGCAAGCGTATCAATTAACTGTCACCGACCAGCACTCTTACGGCAAATTTTCCGAACGATTTAATTTGTCCGCGCAGATTGACGGCTTACTACAAAATTTTTTCGGCATTGATAACAACTTGCCGCGTGTAGACAATAAACCTTCGGGCGTACTTCGCTACGTACTTTTCTGGTTGCCGATTTTCTTATTAAGGAAAAAATTTCTCGTCGCGCTGTGGAAAAATAATTTAGTTGGATTCGTGCTCGTTTTGATTTTCACGCCGATTTTAATTACCGCGTTTCAAATTCATTGGACGCCGTTTTTATTGGAACGTTATAGCTTAGAAATTTATTGGTTGCTATCATTGTTGAGTTTCATAGCGATTGGCTTTTTATCCGGAAATAAATTCCTTGATTTTGTAATATGCCTGTTGAGCGTTGTGACGATTTTACAATGTCTAAACCTGTTTTTTATCCCGAATGATTTAAATTTCGCGGCGATATATCCTGATTTGCGACCAACACTTTTAAAAATTTTGTCATTAGGATTTCTGTGATATTCCACGTTAAGAGCTTCTGATTTTTAATCAGAACTTTTTTTATACTAAAATTGGCGAGAATACTCCCGCCGCTTGACTTTGTGAATATTAAATTATATATTTAAATTGTAGATGACTAACACGTTAAAAAAATATAATTGCGACCAACGATTTGAAATAGAATCGTTTAGAAAATTAAAAGCAAGCGGAAACCTTCGGGCGACCGTGTGGGGGCTACTTGGACTAGCCTTTGATAATAAGGACGCAAGTCAATCTTCTCATGAAGCTCCCGCTTGGCGGCGAGTTGTTCAATGACATAATGATTGCTGTTTGATGTAAATTGTTCAGAAAGGATGATGCGTATGATAAACGCTGACGAGCACAAAAAATTATTGGCGCAAATTGATGCACTGGAAAAAAACAGCGTCAATTATTTCGACGTCGAAAAGGAATTTTTCCTTATCGATTCCGAAAATTTATCCCAAGTTCGTCCCCGACTTTATGGCTACTCCATTCAGCGCAGTGGCATTTACGAGGAAGACAATCTCACTCCCGAAGCAATCGCAGGCTTAGACGGGCGCGGTTGCTATGTTTATGTCGACGTTCGAGACGGCAAAATTACGATTAAGCAGGATGTTAACGGCTGCTGGGGCATTTACCTTTTCCGTCACGGCGATTATTTCGCGTTGAGCAATTCTTTTTTCCGCCTGCTCGACCACGTTAAATTTAAATACCCGCTCACTGTTAATCGGGATTATTGTCATTATTTTTTAGCTAACGATTTATGCAGTCATTCATATTTACAAACTGCTGTTAATGAAATTAATCTTATTGATAGAAGCGCAATCCTCACGATTAACATATTAGAAAAAAATCTTCAAAGTGAACTAATTGATTATAAAGAAGATACTGTTTTGCTTGATTCAGAAAAAGGCATAGCGACTTTGGATAACTGGATTGAATTTTGGAGTGACGTATTTCGCAACATAGCTCAACATACAAATTTTATTTCAGCTGATTTATCAGGTGGCTTTGATACTCGTATTTCTATTATCCCAATGTTATATGCAGACTTAGATTTAAATAAAGTAAGACTTAATTCCATAAAAGGTGAAGTTCATACTTTTTCTGAGGATTATGCTATCGCCTCACAAATTGCTGAACATTACGGATTGAAATTAAATCAGCCACTTCCTGCTAATAAATTTTTAAACTTCAGTTTCACTGATATATTTAACATTGACGCATACACTCTTCAATCTTTTCATAAATCTTCCATTGTATCTTCGACAACAAAGAGAGTATATAAGCTATATTTTCTTTGCGGACTTTCAGATGGAATGAGAGGTTACTGGCATGAATCACCAAAACAATTCATAGAAAATCACCGTCGTATAGTTA
Source organism: uncultured Selenomonadales bacterium (assembly GCA_946406415.1). Classification (GTDB taxonomy): domain Bacteria; phylum Bacillota; class Negativicutes; order Selenomonadales; family Selenomonadaceae; genus Quinella. The sequence goes on from CAMJKR010000201.1 coordinate 3,784, forward strand.
ATCCATATTCTCATTCATTATCCAATGAGTTGCTTGATTCTATTGAAACTATTCTTGAATCTAATTTTCAAATTGTGCGCAATAAGCGTAAGATTAAAGATGCTAACTCTAAATATATCCCTCAATATATGTATCAAGAAACTCGTTGCAGACATCACTATGGGAAAAATAGTTTTGTAAATTGTTATTACAGAAATACGTTTCCTCTTTCTCCTACACTTGACCCCGATTTGCGAACTTTGCAAATTAACACAGTGGAATGTCCAGATCCACAGTTGCTTATTGCATTGATTTTTACTCGATATGCGCCGGATTTATTAAAGTTTCCTTTTGATAGTAATCGTTCCATTGCGCCGGAAACAATCGAGTATGCAAAAAAAATAAATGAGCGTTTCCCGCTCGTAAAGAAAGATAAAACAAGTATATCGGGGGGGGGGATTTTTCATCTGCAGCCGCGTGACACGCAAGCGGAGAAAATCCTCGCTTTGGGTCGCAATAATCCCGCTATACCCGGTGGGTTGCCACAAGCTTGTTTGAAAGCTACTTTTGAATCAAGCAAAACTTACGGACTGTTTACCTCCCACTTTGACGAGGAACTTTATCACTACGCGGCGTCGTATTATGACACGCATGTTTTCGGTCGCGATAGACCCATGTATGGTATTGTAGGCGTCGCAAAAGTTTTGGAAGACGTGGAAATAAGTCAGCGCAATTATCCGCCGTATCAGGATATGAAACGATTCCTTGAACAGGACTTTGTAACAATTCATAATGATTCAAATGCGGTGCTCGATAAGTTCAAAAATTATCTCAGTGCGCGATTAGATATTAAACTGATGAAGACGACGGGCGATTTTCAAATTCTTGACATATCTGACCACAAGGCAAGTTTATGTAAGCCTGGTTGGTTACAAAAGGGCGGCATTGGTTATCAAATACAGTCTTACGCCGGCAAATTGGAAATTGTCGCTAAAGCTACAGTGGATGGTCCAGTTAATTTAAATCTCATGGGCTTGGATATCCGCGACCCAAAAGAATATTCTAAACGAATTCCCTATTGGGTTGATTACACTAAGCTGACAGTAAACGGGAAAGTTGTCTTAGATAAACTCACTCCTGCTTGGCATGATAAGCGTTATTATTACACCGTAAACGCAAAAGCCGGCGAGGAAATTAAGGTACAAATGGAGTGGCTCCCGCACCGTGATGACGTTATCGATAAAGTAGACGTGCCGCCGCTAAAGTTGCCAAGCCGACTCCAAAGCCGCCTGTGACTGATAAAGTTGCCGCGCCGACTCCAAAGCCGCCAGCGACCGATAAAGTTGCC
>CAMJKR010000202.1 GCA_946406415.1 uncultured Selenomonadales bacterium
TATCACCTAAATAATCAATAACCGATAATTGAGCCGCCGCCGCCCGAAGTCAAGCCGCTTGAGCCGCCTCCTCCTCCACAGCCGCCGCAAGTTGTTCGCACGGAGCAGGAAGCCGCCAAGCAAGTTCAAAGTGAGGAGCCGCCCAAAGAAGTCGTCGTCGTGCCCGCCAATGCCAAACAGCAGCTCGGTCAGCCGCCCGTAACGTTGACTGAATTTTATCCCGAAAAGGGCAGCGGTCTCGGCTATCGCGGTTACGTTTCAATCGCCGCGACCATCGGCAAGGACGGCAAAGTTCGCGCGACGAAAGTTATGCGCACGTCGGGACGCTACTTTGTCGACGAAATTGCCCGCAAGGCGGCGACGCAGTGGACGTTCAAACCTGCGCTCGATCAAGACGGCAAGCCCATGGAGTGCGACAAAATTATCACGTTCGACTTTAAGAAATTCGCTTGAGGAAATTATCCGTATGAAAAAATTTTGCCGCTTTGAAAGCGGCGGAACAGCGGGCGCGACAAGGCGTCCAAACAATTTGACATTGCGACCGCGCTTAAGCGTGATTGCTCGAAGGAATTAATCCGTATGAAAAAATTTTTACTGCTGTTGATTGCGGGACTGTTGCTCATCATGCCGACGTGCGACGCCGCGCCCAAATGGAATGAACTTGCTGCGCAGATTGAATCAACCGTTCGCGAAGCCGTCGACATCTACAAAACGGGCAACGGTCGCGCCGCCAAGGAAAAAGTCAACGACGCCTACTACGGCATTTACGAAAAGGAAGGTCTCGAATCAACCCTGCGCGTCAGCGTGTCGAGTAAGTCTGTCGGCTTGACGGAGTATCAGTTCTACAAAGTCAAGAAGGCGATGCTTGCCGGCGACCCGATTGACAAAGTCGAGCAGGAAGCCGAAACGCTGATTCAAATGGTTTACGAAAATGTCGACGCGCTCCAAAATGCTCACGGCGTCGGCGGAGGCTGGGCGTCATTCCTGCCCGCATTCCTGATTCTGATTCGCGAAGGTCTGGAGGCAATTTTAGTTCTCGTCGCGATAATCGCTTACCTTAAAAAGAGCGGCAACGAAAAATTTCTGGACACGGTTTACAACGCGATGATCGCCGCGATAATCGCAAGCTTTGCGACGGCGTATCTGTTCGCGACGATGATTGAGTCGACGACGGCGGGCGCGGGTCGCGAAATTCTTGAGGGCGCAACGGCATTATTCGCAGTCGTCGTGCTTATCGGAACAAGCGCGTGGCTCGGCGGCAAAGCTGACGCCAAAATTTGGAAACAGTACATTCAAGGCATGGTCGACAAATCGATGACCGGCGGCAAGGCGAAAGCGTTGGCGTTGGCGGCATTTTTGGCAGTGTATCGCGAAGGCGCGGAAGTAATTTTGTTCTACCAAGCCCTGTTCAACAATTCGTCGAGCGATGTCGAGATGATTTGGGCGGGATTCGTCGCAGGTTGCGTCGTCGTGGCGATTTTGTTCTTTGCGTTGCAGACGGGCGTCCTGCGCATTCCGCTGAAGCCGTTTTTCCTGTTCACAAGCGCGTTGATGTATTTGCTTGCGATAACATTTGCGGGCGGCGGCATTCGCGAACTGCAAGAGGGCGGCGTCTTCGGACAAACCCCGCTTGAAGGTGTGCCGACAATCGACGTGCTGGGCATTTATCCGACGGTCGAGACATTCGGCGTACAAGTCGCGCTGTTAATTTTGGGCGTCGGAGCGTTCCTTTACCGCAGACGTCAGGCGACGGCGATTGAATAAGCTGTTCACGGAAAATTTCCGTTGACATAGAAATTTTTTCGAGGAGTTGTTAAACATGTTCATACCCAAAAAAATCAAATCGTTGCTGGCGGTCGGAGCGGCGGCGTTCAGTCTGTTCGCATTCAATCCCAACGCGCTTGCCTTCCAAGGATATCCGATTGGCGACGAAATCGAGGACACGGAAAATCATTTCAAAGTTGCGCTGGTTTACTTCCAGCCCGTGCCGATGGAGCCGCAGGGCATGATGCTTTCGCCCGACCAAGCCGACATCCACATTGAGACCGACATTCACGCCACCGAGGGCAACGAGTGCGGCTTCGGCGTCGGCGAGTGGATTCCGTATATGCGCGTCGAATACAAATTCACCAAGCGCGGCGGCGATCCGTTGGGTCCGATAACGGGAACTTTCATGCCCATGAGCGCGGACGACGGTCCCCATTACGGCGCGAACGTCAAAATGCACGGAGCGGGCACTTACGATTGCGAATTCCGCTTCCACGCGCCCGAAGGTTACGCCCTGCACACCGACGACGATACCGGCGTCAAAGGTCGTTTCTGGAAACAGCCCGTCGTCATGAAATGGACTTTCAACTATACGCCCCGCAAATGGTAAAAAAATTGAGCGTCCGAAGACGCCCGTAAAATTTTAGCCAACAGCATTATCGCACAAAAAATTTTCCCTGTCGAATTTTCGGCGGGGATTATTCGTTTAAACTGCAATGAGAATTTTTTTCGGGAGGTGGCAACGTTTGCTGCAAACATTCCTGCAACAATTCATACCCGCAATGGAAGAAGGCTTGATGCTCGGCGTGCCGCTCGGCGTGTTGTTCGTGATGATTCGCCGCCTGCCGCACGAAGATTATCGCCGCGCATTCCGCAGTGCGCTCAAATGGGGCTTTTGGCTGTCGATATTCCTTGTCGCGGTCAGAGTCGGCACTCGCAACGCCGTCAGCCGTGAACTTTTGGAAGGTGCCGCGACATTCGTAACGCTGATTGCGGAGGCTGTGATACTGTCCAAACTTTTGAGCGCGCAAAGCGACTTAAGCAAGCCGCTGAAATTTTCAATCGCCGCCGCCGTCGCGACGCTGTTCCTGTATCACGGCTTCGAACTGTGGCTGATACCGACGGGCTCGGTCGTGGCGGCATTGGGCGATTATTTCACGGTCGAGTTCCTTACGAAAATCGGCGGCTTCGTGAGCGGCGGATTGTTCGCGTTCATAAGTTCGTTCATGGTCTTTAAGGCGGCGGACGCCCTGAATCAAGCGCGGCTGAAGTTCGTGTTCGTCGTGATATTCGCGGCGTGCATGATTCGGCAAGTGATTTTCCTCGTGCAAGTCTTAATGGCTCGCAACGTGTTATCGGGCGAAGTCTGGATGGATTTGATGGCACCGATAATCAACAATTCGGGCTTGCTGATATTCGTTATCTTCGCGGCGATTCTCGTGTTGCCGATAACTTTGTTTTCGCAACCGAAACCTGCTCGGCGTCCCGAATACAATCCCGCCGAATACCGAAAAATTTTGGCGCAGGCGATTCACAAACGGCGTTGGGGCGCGGGCGTGATAATCGCGCTGTTGCTCATGACGACGACATCAAGCGCGGGCAGTTACGTCGCCAATAAGCAGGCGGAAATTGTCCCTGCAGTTCCCGTCGTCGCGGAGGCGGGCTCGGTCGATGTCGATTTGGAGGTCGTCAAGGACGGTCATTTGCACAGGTTCGTTTATCGGGCTTCGGGCGGCGAAATGGTGCGTTATATCGTGATTCTCAAGGGCGGCTCGGCTTACGGCGTCGGGCTCGATGCGTGCGAAATTTGCGGAGCGACGGGCTACTACGAACGCGACAATCAAGTTATCTGCAAACTGTGCGATGTTCAAATGAACAAGGCGACAATCGGCACGCGCGGCGGCTGCAACCCGATTCCGATTGAGTACACGATTGCCGACGGCAAGCTTAAAGTCCCGCAGTCAGCCCTTGAACAGAGCGCGAAGATTTTTCGGTGAGGTGGCGGCATGAAGAAAAATTTTACTCTCGACACGGTTTTATTCGTGAGCGCGCTGATTTGCTTCGTCACGGGAATTTTGATGGATTTTCACGCGATACCCGGCGGCAAGGAAATGCGTCGACCGTTCAAGCTCGCGCACACGTACAGCGGCTACGTTATGGCTGTCGGCGTGATTTTGCATTTGGCGTGGCACGTCGATTGGATTAAAAATTCGGCTCGAAAAATTTTCGGCAGGTGATGCAAATGTTTTGGCAGATGGTCAAAGGCGCGTTGATTCGTCAGCGGCAAAGATTCGCGCTGATTGCGTTGACAGTTGCGCTGGGCGTATCGTTGGCGGCGGCAATGCTCAACGTCATGTTCGATGTCGGAGACAAAGTCAATCGCGAACTCAAAGCTTACGGCGCGAATATCACGGTCACGCCGAAAAATTCCGCCGTGCTCAAGGACGTTTACGGGCTGGAGGCTCACGAATACTTGAACGAATCGGACTTGGGCAAGATTAAAACGATTTTCTGGACGAACAATATCGTTGCCTTCGCGCCGCGACTTGACGGGACGTTGACGCTTGCGGACGGCTCGAAAATTCCTGCGGCGGGCACGTGGTTCAATCACGAAATGACACTTCCGACGGGTGACACGCTCACGACGGGCGTTGTCGAGATGAAGTCGTGGTGGACGGTCGACGGAGCATATCCCGCCAACGACGCTCAAGCTTTAATCGGGCAGAAACTTGCGGCGGAAAAAAATCTTCACGTCGGCGACACGCTCAACTGCAACGGCGGCGACTTCACGGTCAGCGGAATTGTTTCTGGCGGCGGCGACGAGGATAATCAAGTTTTCGTCACGTTGGCGGCGATGCAAAAAATTTTGAACGTGCCCGGCAAAATCGGCAGCATTGAAGTCAGCGCGATAACGACGCCCGAAAACGACCTTGCGCGGAAGGCGGCGGCGAATCCCGATTTGCTCAGTCAGCAGGAGCGCGAAATTTGGTACTGCACGGCTTACGTCAGCGCGATAGCTTACCAGATTGAGGAAGTCATTGCGAATTCGTCGGCGCGACCGGTGCGGCAAATCGCGGAGTCGGAAGGCAAAATTCTCGAAAAGACTCAACTGCTGATGTTGCTGATAACGGCGTTAAGTTTGCTGTCGACGGCGTTGGGCGTGTCGAATTTGGTCAGCGCGAACATCATGGAACGCAGTCGGGAACTCGGCTTGCTCAAGGCAATCGGCGCGACGAATTTGGGCGTGATACTTTTGGTGCTGGCGGAAATTTTTATCGCGGGACTCGGCGGCGGAGTGCTCGGTTACGCGTTGAGCTTGGGG
>CAMJKR010000203.1 GCA_946406415.1 uncultured Selenomonadales bacterium
GGTTTCAGCTGTGACGATTCGGATTTAGAAAATGCCAACCAGCGGATATAAGTGTCGATGAGCTGACCGAGCGCGATTAAAATTGGCAGAGTCAAGGCTTTTCTCTCCGATTCAGTTTGATATTTTTTGTTGCGTGAATCGCCACGATAATTTTCTTGTTGGAAAAAAATTTTCCTGCCAAATAACTCCGCGCAAATTTTTACGGCGGAGTTTTTTTTGTTCGTGAAGAAAAAACTTGCAAATGCGCCGAATTTTGTTTACAATATGGCGCGAAGTTCAATTAAAATTTTGTGGAGGTAATTGTTTGCAGTATTTTGATTCTCTTCGCACGGGCGAGGAAAAATTTTTTATGGACATAGCTTAGTTGAAAGAGTGGGCATGCGTCCACTCTTTCACGTTATAAAAGAAAATTTTGGAGGTGGAAGTTTGAGCAAAATTGAAGCGCAGGTAGAGGATTTAATGGCAGAAATTTTGTCGGGCACGGATTATGAGCTGGTCGACGTGGAATATGTCAAGGAGCGCGATTGGTATTTGCGGGTGTTCGTGGACAAGGCGGGCGGCATAGATTTAGACGACTGCCAAACGCTTAGCGAACAGTTGAGCGCGAAACTCGACGCGGCTGACATAATCGGCGGGGCATATATTTTGGAGGTCTCGTCGCCTGGCATCGACCGCATTTTAAAAAAGGATAAAGATTTTGTGCGCGAGGCGGGAAAAATTGTTGACGTGACACTTTACGCGCCACTCGACGGGAAAAAACTTTTTGTCGGTGAGCTCGTTAATCGCGACGAAAAATTTTTGTACATTAAAGATATTGCACCCTTGCCGCGTGAAAAAATCGCGCTCGTGAGGTTGCATTTAGATTTTTAAAAATTTTTTTAGGAGGAAGAATTTACTTGGCTGGCAGAAGAAAACAACCGGAATTAAATTTGATTGACGCGCTGAAAGATTTATGCGCCGAAAAAGATATTGCGCCCGAAGTGCTTTTCGAGGCGGTTGAGGACGCGCTTAAAGTCGCTTACAAGAAAAATTTCAGCAAGAACGAGGACAGCTCCAAAATTGACGACGACAGCGTTAAAGTTGAAATCGACCGTAACGACGGCAGTTATCATGTTTATTCGTTGAAAATCGTCGTCGATGAAGTTACTGACCCCGATACCGAAATTTCCGAAGAGGAAGTTGCAAATCTCCCCAATGTCAAAGTTGAAGAAGGCTTAGCTTATATTGAAGTCACGCCTAAAGACTTTGGACGGATTGCCGCGCAGGCTGCTAAACAACTCGTCTTGCAAAAATTGCGCGATGCTGAACGCAACGTAATTTACGACGAATTTACTAATCGTGACAGTGACCTTGTTAAGGGTAAAGTTATTCGCGTTGAGGATAATAATCTGATTGTCGAAGTCGGCAAGACAGAAGCTATTTTGGTTCCGAGTGAACAAACTATTCATGACCATTACAAAATTGGCGATATGGTTCGCGCGTTTATAATTGACGTTAAGAAGGGCGGCAAAGGTCCTCAAGTTTATTTGTCGCGCACGCATCCAAATTTTTTGCGCCGTTTGTTTGAAATCGAAGTTCCCGAAATTCAAGAGGGATTGCTTGAAATAAAAGGCGTGGCTCGTGAGGCTGGTGCCCGTGCAAAAGTCGCAGTCAGTTCTAAAGATCCAAATATTGCGGCGGTCGGTTCTTGCGTCGGGCAACGCGGTACCAGAATTCAACCCGTGCTTGACGAACTCGGCGAGGAAAAACTCGACGTAATCGAATGGAGTCCCAATGCAGGCGTCTACATTGCCAACGCGCTAAGCCCCGCCAAAATTATCAGCGTCGCGATTGATGACGATAAAAATTGCCGCGTCGTCGTGCCCGATAATCAGTTGAGCTTGGCAATCGGCAAAGAGGGACAAAATGCACGGCTTGCCGCTCGGCTTACAGGTTGGAAGATTGATATTAAAAGTCTTAAGCAAGCTAAGAAGTCGCCGCTTGAAGAGGAAATGCACGAAGTCGACATTTCGGGGGCAATGTCAGTATTCAAACCGCGTCCGAAGAATCAAAAGAAGGGCAAAAGATAATGGCGCAGGGCAAGACCGCTAAGGGCACGGCGATTAAAAAAATCGAAATGCGTCGCTGTGTCGTCTGCCGTCAAGTTCGTCACAAATCGGAGCTGTTGCGCGTGGTTAAGTCAAACGGCGAAATTTCCTTCGACGAAACCGGCAAGGCTCCAGGTCGCGGGGCTTATGTCTGCAAGTCGTCAATCTGCGCGGCGTCATTAAAAAAGCGTCGTAACTTGGATAAAATTTTCAAAATCCGATTGCCGAACGAATTTTACGATAAAATCTGCGCGGCGGTCGAGTAAAGGAGAAAATCCACATGTAAATAAAAATTTCCAACGGGGGTGGACCTATGTCAAAACCGATTAAGTATAGAGTGTATGACATGGCGAACGAATTCAATCAAGAAGAGCAAGTTATTATCGATTTTCTGAATAAGCGCAGGATTAAAGTTAAGAATCGTTTCAGCGGCGTCGAGGCGGAAGCTTATGAAATGGTTAAGGCTAATTTCGCCCGCAGAAAACCCGTCGAGCCTGCGCCTAAACAGGAACAAAAACAGCAGGGCAAATCTCAACCAAAACAGACTCAACCTCAGCAAAAGCCTAAGCAAGAACAAAAGCAGCCTCAACCTCAGCAAAAGCCTAAGCAGGAGCAAAAGCAACCTCAACCTCAGCAAAAACCTAAGCAGGAGCAAAAGCAACCTCAACCTCAGCAAAAACCTAAGCAGGAGCAAAAGCAACCCCAGCAAAAGTCTAAGCAAGAACAAAAACAGCGCGATAATCAACGTCAAGATAAACAGGAACCCCGCGCAGACCGTCAAGATAAGCAGGAAAGACGCGGCAAGCAGGATAAACAAGACAATCGCGCTCAAGAAAAACAAGACACTCGCGGGGAACGCGGCGACCGTCAATCTAAAAATCGTCAGCGCGACGACGGCGGCGGCAAAAATAATCGTCAGCGTAATCGCAACCGTCAAGGTCCGGCTAATGCTAAGGAAGCCGCCAAAACTCAAGCAACTCAATCCGGCGATAAACAGCGTTCGCCAAAATCCGCTCGCAAAAAAAATCGTCAGCAACCTCAGCCCGTTCGTAAAGTGGAAATCGCTCGCCCGACGCATATCAAAGTTGGTGAAAGCATTGCCGTTAAAGATTTGGCAAGCAAGATGAGTTGTACCGCCGTCGAAGTCATTAAGAAACTTTTGATGATGGGCGTTGTCGCAACGATTAATCAGGTGATTGACTACGATACAGCCGCGCTCGTTGCCTCTGAATTCGGAGTTACTGCAGAGGAACTTCCGCCCGAAGTCGACCCGACGCTTATCCCCGAAATTGAAGACGACCCTGCAACTTTGAAAATCCGCCCGCCTGTCGTTACGGTTATGGGGCACGTTGATCACGGCAAAACCTCGCTCCTCGACGTTATCAGAAAAACTCACGTCACCTCCACCGAAGCCGGCGGAATCACTCAACATATCGGCGCGTATCAAGTCATTTGCAACGACAGGAAAATTGTTTTCCTCGACACGCCCGGTCACGAGGCTTTTACTGCTATGCGTGCTCGCGGCGCACAAGTTACAGACATTGCGATTTTAGTTGTCGCCGCTGATGATGGCGTTATGCCGCAAACGATTGAGGCGATTAATCACGCTAAAGCCGCGCACGTTCCGATTATCGTTGCCATTAACAAAATCGATAAGCCTGGCGCAAATTCCATGCGCGTTAAACAGGAACTTCTCGAACACGGTTTAGTTAGTCGTGACTTCGGCGGCGATACGACTATGGTTGAAGTTTCTGCTAAGAAAAATATCGCCATTAACGACTTGTTGGAAGAAATTTTGTTTGAAGCCGACGTTCAAGAGTTCAAAGCCAATCCGAACCGTGAGGCTCGCGGCGTTATCATTGAGGCGCAACTCGATAAAGGGCGCGGTCCCGTCGCAACGGTTTTGGTTCAAAATGGCACGCTCCGTATCGGTGATTCAATCGTTGCAGGTACCACTTACGGTAAAGTTCGCGCTATGATGAATGAACGCGGCGATAATCTTAAAAAGGCAGGTCCCAGCGTTCCTGTCGAAGTTTTAGGCTTAAATGACGTTCCGGCGGCGGGTGATATTCTTGCCGCGCTTGACGAAAGACTTGCTAAATCTATTGCCGAACACAGAATCGAACGCCAACGCAATGAGTTGATTAAATCCAAGAAAGTTTCGCTTGATGACCTGTTCAATCAAATTCAAGCCGGCTCGCTTAAAGATTTAAATATCGTCGTTAAAGCAGACGTTCAAGGCTCGGTTGAGGCGTTGTCCAGTTCGCTGTTGTCACTTAACAAAAATGATGAAGTGCGCGTTAATATCGTTCATTCGGGTGTTGGCGCAGTCACTGAAAATGATGTTATGCTTGCCTCCTCGTCGAACGCGCTGATTATCGGCTTTAACGTGCGCCCCGACAACAACGCTAGAAAATCTGCCGCTACGGAAAATATCGACATTAGAACTTACCGCGTTATCTACGACGCAATTCACGACGTGCAGGACGCTATGAGCGGTCTTTTGGCTCCGAAGTTTAAGGAAGTCATTCAAGGGCGCGTCGAGATTCGTAAAGTTATGAAGTTCTCCAAAGCTTTGGTTGCGGGTTCGTATGTTTTGGAAGGAAAAATTTTCAACAACAGCAAAATCCGTATTCTGCGTGACAACGTGGAAATGTTCGACGGCGCGATTGATTCCCTGCGCCGCTTTAAAGATGAAGTCAAGGAAGTTGCCGCCGGTTACGAGTGCGGTATTTCGATTGTGGATTATCGCGACTTCAGAGAGGGCGACATTATCGAGGCTTACAAAATGGAGGAGATTGAAACTTCGATTGAAGACGTTAATAGGGATTAAGGAAGTGAATTGTTTTGATTACATTTATAATTGGTTTAGTGATTTTAATAGTTGGCGCGGCGATTTATGGTTCTATTTGCGAACGCATTATGAAACCGAATGCTTCCGCGCAGACGCCCGCAGTTAAACTTAAAGACGGCGTTGACTATGTGCCGATGAATAAAT
>CAMJKR010000204.1 GCA_946406415.1 uncultured Selenomonadales bacterium
CTCGTCGATTGCCCGCGAGGCTCATCAAGTTATTCACACGTGGGCAGGTCCGGAGATTGCAGTTGCCTCGACCAAAGCTTACACCACGCAACTAATCCTAATGTTCATGCTGGCTTTATACATGGCTCAGCTTTGCGACACGTTGCCCGCCGAGAGAGTCCGCGAATTGATTTGCAAGCTTAAGAAGATACCCGCGCAGATTTCGGAAACGCTTTCGGACGTGGAGCCGATTAAAACTTTTGCAAGGCAATACGGCTTCAATGAGGACGTGTTTTATATCGGGCGTTCGTTGGATTATTCCGTTGCTTTGGAGGGCGCACTTAAGCTCAAAGAGATTTCCTACATTCACGCGGAGGCTTATGCGTCGGGCGAACTCAAGCACGGAACTTTAGCTTTAATCGTCGAGGGCGTGCCGGTTATCGCGCTTGCCACTCAAAAGAGCGTTTACGAAAAAACACTGTCGAACATTAAAGAAGTCAAAGCTCGCGACGCGATTGTTATCGGCATTGCGGCGGCAGGTGATTCTGAACTTGAAAAATATCTTGACCATGTTATTTTCGTGCCTGAAACCGACGAACTTTTAATCCCGCTGTTAACTGTCGTGCCGTTGCAACTGCTTGCCTACTACGCGGCGATAACTCGTGGCTGCGACGTGGACAAGCCGCGCAATTTGGCAAAATCCGTGACGGTTGAATAATGAAAACTTTTTTTAAAGATGAAACTTCCAAGCTTTATCTTGCCGACTCGTTGGAGCTGTTAGAAAGTTTTTCAGCTGAATTTATCGATGTAATTTTTGCCGACCCGCCCTATTTCCTGTCGAACGGCGGCATAACTTGCAAAAGCGGCAAAATGACTTCTGTAAACAAAGGAAAATGGGATAAACTTTCCACGCTTGAGGACAAGCACGAATTCAATAGACGCTGGATTAGCCTCTGCAAAAAAATTCTCAAGCCGAACGGCACGATTTGGATTAGCGGCACGCTCCACAACATTTATTCGGTCGGCATGGCTCTTGAGCAAGAGGGCTTCAAAATTATTAACAATATAACGTGGCAAAAAACTAATCCGCCGCCGAATTTGTCTTGCAAATATTTTACGCACAGCACAGAAACGATTCTTTGGGCAAAAAAAAACGCCAACGCTAAGCATTTTTTCAACTACGAGCTGATGAAAGAACTAAACGGCGGCAAGCAAATGAAAGACGTTTGGCAGGGAGCTTTGACGCCCCAACGCGAAAAAATTTTCGGCAAGCACCCGACGCAAAAGCCGCTTTACTTACTGAAAAAAATTTTGCTTTCGTCCACTCGTGAGGGTGATTTAGTCTTAGACCCATTCTGCGGTTCTGGGACGACGGGCGTCGCTTGCAAACTTTTGGGCAGGAAATTTATCGGGATTGACAACGACCGCGACTTCATTGCACTTGCTAAGGAAAGGTTGATACGCGCTGATGAGCAGAAACTTTGAGGCTTGGCTTAAAACTTTCCGCGCCTCAATTAACGATTACGATTATTACACCGACTTTGAAAAGGTTTACGATAATGCCGAGCGACTTAAGCCGGAAATTTATCTTTTAAATTCGCTGGTCGGCTCCAAAAATATCGAACGCGATTTTGAAAATCTTTTGGCAAAATATCCGACGTGCTTGAGGGTAATTCCGATTCTTTTAGCTGTCCGCGCAGAAGAAATTTTTTGCCGCGATGTAAATTATCGTTTCGACAAGCTGACGCAATCTGTTGAGCAATATAAATATTTCATGCGGGCGACGGGTCTTTTCGACCTGTTGAAGAATCACATTATCGCCAATTTGTATGATTACGTTACGGGCGTTGAAGTCGGACTAGATTCAAACGGCAGGAAAAATCGCGGCGGTCATCAAATGGAAAATCTCGTTGAAAAATTTTTGATTGAGGCGGGCGTCACTTATCATAAGGAAATGTATCTTGCTGATGTGGAAAAAATTTTCGGGCTTGATTTATCTGCAATTTCCGCTGAGGGAACTTCAACCAAGCGTTTTGATTTTGTCGTTAAGAATTCAGAGATTGTTTTTGGTATCGAGACGAATTTTTATGCGAGCGGCGGCTCCAAACTCAACGAAACGGCGCGTAGTTATAAAATGCTTGCCGAAGAGTCCAAAAATATTGGCGGCTTTAAATTCGTTTGGATAACTGACGGCAATGGTTGGAAATCTGCGCGGAAAAATTTAAAGGAAACTTTTCTTGTCCTCGACACGTTGTATAACATTAAAGACTTGGAGGACGGAATTTTTCGGGAGCTTTTCAATGAATGAGCGAGTAGAAATTTTAGGCGGCAACGTGACGTTGCATCCAGTTAGTTCAAGTGAAAATTTTATCTGGAGTTTTTCCGATGAATGAACGAGTAGAAATTTTGGGCGTAAAAGTCGACGCGGTGACAATGGCTCAAGCTGTCGAGCGCGTGGTAAACTTAATCGGCGAAAAAAATCCGTCGATAATCGCAACTGCCAATGCCGAAATGCTTTTGAATGCTACGCACGACGCCGAATTGAAAAAAATTTTAAACGCGGCAAGCTTAGTTGTGCCTGACGGCGCGGGGACTGTTTGGGCGGCGCGTCATCTCGGAAAATTTATGCCGGAACGTGTCGCCGGTTTCGATTTAGTTCAAGAGCTAATGAAGATTGCGCCTGCGCGGGATATAAAATTTTTCCTGTTCGGAGCCACGCCCGGTATCGCCGATAAAGCTAAGTTAAAAGCCGAATCACTTTATCCCGGCATAAAAATTGTTGGAACGCGCAACGGCTACTTTAAACCCGCTGATGAGCCGGAAATTATTTCGCAAATAAAAAATTCCCGCGCAGATGTTTTATTGGCGGCATTGGGTGTACCTAAGCAAGAAAAATGGCTATTCAAATACAAAGACGAACTCAAAATCCCCGTGTCAATCGGCGTTGGCGGAACTTTCGACGTAATGGCTGGCGTTGTTAAGCGTGCGCCGCTGTGGATGCAAAAAGCTCGTCTCGAATGGCTTTTTCGCGCAATGTTGCAACCTAGCCGCGCAGGAAGATTGCTCGCCTTGCCGAAATTCGTTTGGAAAGTCCACAATCAGAAATTAAGTGGTTAGTGGTTAGTGGCTAGTGGTTAGAAGTTCACTAATCACCAACCACTAATCACTAGTCACTAAAATGGAGCGTGAAAAACTTGAGTATAATCAGAGAAGGCTTTTATTTCGCGGGCGTCGCGCTCCTTATCGCGCTCTTCTTAGGCGTGCTGATAAGTCCCTACGCCGCGATTTTACCCGCCGTTATCGCTTGCTATTGCATTTATTTTTTCCGTAATCCCGAACGAAAAATTCCCGCCGACGAAAATTTAATCGTCTCGCCCGCCGACGGCACTGTCCAAGACGTTGTGGAACTCGACGGCGATGACTTTGTTAAATCGCCCTGTTGCCGCAAGGTTATAATCTTTTTGTCGGTCTTTGATGTTCACGTTAACCGCAGTCCCATTGCCGGCGAAATTAAAATTCAAAAATACATTTGCGGCAGATTCCGCCCCGCCTATAAAGATTCAGTCGGCTTTGAAAACGAGCGGCATTTAATCGGCATTGAAAACGACAAACTCCGCGTGACAGTCACTCAAGTTGCAGGGATTTTGGCGCGGCGAATTGTCAGCTGGGTTACACTCGACGATAAACTTGAGAAAGGCGAACTTTACGGCTTGATTCGGTTCGGCTCGTGTACGGAAATTGTTGTGCCCGATAACGTCGAAGTTTTAGTTAAGAGGGGCGATAAAGTGCGCGGCGGTGAATCAATTATCGGGAAAATCAGTGGCTAGTGGCTAGTGGTTAGTGATTAGGAAGTTCACTAGTCACTAACCACTAACAGCTAATCACTAAAAAGAGGTGTGTGCAATGAAATGGATACTGCCAAACGCTTGCACGGCGGCAAATTTATTCTTCGGAATGTGTTCGATACTGGCGACGTATGAAGGGAATTTTTTCAACGCGTCGATTTTTATTTTGCTCGCGCTGATAGCCGACGGCATGGACGGACGAGTTGCCCGCGCCTTAAACGCCGCCTCCGAACTGGGCAAGGAAATGGATTCGTTGTGCGACTTAGGCTCGTTCGGAGTGGCTCCCGCGTTTTTGGCGTATGCTTTCTGTATGCACAATTACGGGCTACTCGGCAAGGCGGCGGCAATAATTTTTGCGTTGTGCGGAATGTGGCGGCTCGCAAGATTCAACGTTAATACAAATGTCGTGCACGGATTTTTTATGGGATTGGCAATTCCGGCGGGCGGTTGCATTGTCGCTACGACGACGCTTTTATTTTTGGCAATGGACATTAAGCCTGAAGAATTCGGGCTTGTCTATCCGATAACAGTTATAATCGTCGCTTATCTTATGGTTAGTCACGTGCATTATCCCGACTTCAAGGGCGACGGCGAAAAAATTTTCCTCGTTGCCAAAATTTTCGCGGCGGCAATGTTCGCGGGCATAATTTACTTGACGAAAGAATTTCCCGTTCAAGGCGTGTTGACGGCGATTTTCTCAACGTATGCAGTTTTTGGTATCGTCAATTCACTTTTTGCTTTGATGACACGCTCCCGATAAATGAAAAAATTTTTAGAAAATATCTTGCAAACCGCGCCTGAAATGGTATAATGCGGCTATGGAATTTTTAATTTAGTTTTAATGATTGATAAGGGGGATTTTGTAATGGCAAAAATCGAGAAGATTATCGGTCGTGAAATCGTAGACTCTCGCGGCAATCCGACGGTTGAAGTTGATGTCGTTTTGGCAGGCGGCATTGTCGGTCGCGCAGCTGTTCCTTCCGGCGCATCCACCGGCGAAAACGAAGCTCTTGAGCTCCGCGACGGCGACAAAGGTCGTTACCTCGGCAAAGGCGTTCTCAAAGCTGTCGACAACGTCAACAAGATCATCGCACCCGCTCTCGTCGGCGACTGCGTACTCGATCAGCGTGCACTCGATTACAAGATGATTGAACTCGACGGCACTCCCACCAAGAGCAAACTCGGCGCAAATGCGAATTTGGCTGTCTCGCTCGCCGCTGCTAAAGCTGGTGCTCAAGCTGTCGGTCTGCC
>CAMJKR010000205.1 GCA_946406415.1 uncultured Selenomonadales bacterium
TCGTCGTTGTGCAGATGGCAATGACTTATCTCGGCGGCGCGATACTGCGTTGTTATGGCTTGCTGGCAGGCGAATGGGCTTTCGTCCTAGCTATGGCATTCACGATTATTCCCGTCGATATAATTAGAAAATTGATTGTCGGTTCCAACAAATAAATTCGACGTTAAAAAAAAGTCCCTCGATTAATCAAGAGACATTAAAGTTAAAAGAAAAGTCCCTCAGATAACCGAGGGACATTTTCTTTTTAATGAAGTCGTCATAGACTTATAAAATTCTGCGTGCGCCAATGTAGTGCGAGCTCCAATAAGAACTTCCAAGAGAATCAATCGTAACACCGCGACTTGAGCTGGCGTGAATAAATTGGTTGTCGCCCAGATAAATGCCAACGTGCGACGCGCCATAAGTGTAGGTGCTAAAGAAAACCAAATCGCCCGATACGAGTTCGGTTGTGGAAATGGGCGTGCCGAAATCGTATTGAACGTCGGCAGTACGCGGAATGGAAATGCCAGCATTAGCGAAGACGTATTGAACGTAGCCCGAACAGTCAAAGCCATAGGGACTTGTGCCGCCGAAGACATAGGGGACGCCGATATAATTCATCGACAGCGAAATAATACTGTTTGCCAAGTAGCCCGCGCTGTGAGTTATGTCGGGCATTTCTTTGCCGAGGAGTGCCGAGTAAGTTGCCGGTCCTATCAAGCCGTCAGCTTTTATGCCTTGAGTTTTCTGAAACTCTTTAATAGCATCAGCAGTTGCCGCGCCGAAAGTACCGTCCGCCATAACATCATAGCCGAGCAAGACGAGTTGGTCTTGAATCTCCGCAATTTCTTCGCCCTGGTCGCCTACTCTGAATTGACCTGCCGCCGAGCTTGTGGAAACGCTTATCGATAGCAAGAAAACCACCATCATCAACACTCGCAAAAAACTCCTCAAAATCATCCACTTCCTTTCTAATAAAATCTAATCAAATTATAATCTTTCGACGTGATTAATAAATGAATTCAGCAAAAATTTTTCCTGAAAATTAAAACTCTATAAAGTCGAAACGCCGGCAACGTGACGTTGCATCCAGTGGTCGCGTCTAACGTTACAAAAATTTTTAACGTTATCGCCGCGTCTTTGCTATAAAGTCGAAACGCCGCTATTCTTGTTCAGAGTAGCGACGTTTTGTTGACAGGCAGTCAATAAGCCGGATTCTGTTAATGGCAATCATTTATCTTGCTTGAACGTCGCCGCCCAAGTCTAGCAACTTACCCGAAAGGTCAGCGAGCAACCTCAACCCTTTCCTATTTAGTTTTGCTCCGCGTGAGGTTTATCAGGCTTGCTTGTTACCAAACAACCGGTAGGCTCTTACCCTGCCTTTTCATCCTTACCGAAAATCTCGGTGGTTTTCTTTTCTGTGACACTGTCTTTAAGATTACTCTCACCGGGCGTTACCCGGCACGCTGCTCTGTGGAGTCCGGACTTTCCTCGTCGTTTTCCAACGCCGCGATTGCCTCTTCTACCTGCCAACGCTTAGAATTCTATCACCATATTTTTTTCATGTCAAATACTGTTCAAAATATGTGAATGATTTTGTCCTCAACGGTTATATCCTCGCCGCGTTGGACTTCAATAATTTTTAACGGTTCGTCGGCAATAACAGTGTGTTTGCAACCCACAGGAATTTCTACAATGTCGCCTGGCGCAACTGTCTTTTCCACGTCATCAATAATTACTCTGCCTTTGCCGGAAATAAAATGCCAAGCCTCGTCGCGACGTTCGTGGCTGTGGTATCTCATTTTTTCACCGCAATTCATACTTACCTTAATTGTCAAGCTATTTTCATCTGCGTCAATAACTTTGAACGTGCCCCAAGATTTTTCAGCAAATCGAACTTGTTTATCCAAATTCTCAACGAAAGGCTTAATATAGCTCGATGCAATCTTGTCGGAAACCAAGATACCTTCAGGCGAAGCGGCAATAACAGCATTTTTCAAGCCCATGCAAATTATTGGGACGTCGGAATTATTTATCACGTGAAGATTTTTGCAAGTTTCGTCAGCCTGCACTTGTCCGATAAAATTTGATTCAAGGACTTCAGCCAGCGTGTTCCATGTGCCAATGTCTTTCCATTCGCCGGCGTAGCGAACGACTTTAATATTTTTTTCATGCTCAACAACTGCATAGTCAAAGCTGATGTTTTGCAATGCGGCATAATTTTTCTTAAGCTCGTCGTACGCAGAAGTGCCTAAAAGTTTTTCCGCCTTGTCGAGGATATAACTAAGTTTGAAGGCGAAAACGCCACCATTCCACAAAGCTCCCGCGTCGATAAATTTTTGCGCGTCAGTCGTATTTGGTTTTTCTTTAAACGTGACGACGCGACTAATTTTATCGGCGGTATGCGGAATTATGTAGCCGTATTTTTCGGAAGGGTAAGTCGGCTCAATGCCAAGCAATACTAACGGCGCGTCGTCGGAAATCTGCGCGGCGAGCGTGTTAAATTGCGCAAAAAAATTATCGTCAACGTAGGGGTCGACGGGACAAACTACAATCGCTTCGTCCACGCCGACGCCCTTAACGTCGCGAAGATAAGCCGCCGCCAATGCTATCGAGGGGAAAGTATTTCGGCGGCAAGGTTCGGTTGATAAATCGAAATCTTCGCCGAGATATTTTATAAGCAACGATTCTTGTTTCTTGGCAGTGGCAATCGTAACCGGAGTGCCGTTACAGGTGCGGCGAATTTGTTTAAGAACACGTTGCAACATTGATTCGCCGCCACTGAACACCTTTAAAAATTGTTTCGAGCGAACATCGTTTGACAGCGGCCACAATCTTTGACCACTTCCGCCCGAAAGTAAAATTATTTGCATTCGTTCTCCTTCTAAAAGTTATTTTGTCGCGACGACGTTTAAGCTCATCAACCGCCCGTGCTCAAAATCCATGTGCGGCAGATAAGAACGGCTGTAGTCGTCGTAATCCGGAGGCAAGAAATCTCGCCAATCATAACGCTTGACTTCCAAAAAGCCTGCACTTTTCAACAAGGTAGACAATTTTTTGAAGTCGTAAGTTTGATAGTGGAAATCGTATGCATCGTACTTGCTTCCGCCGTGAAGAAATCCCTGCAACTTATCCAAGTTTCTGTTTGCGAGATATTCTTCTACGACAGCTTCAAAATCCGGTACAGCTAAACGCAACGTTCCACCAGGTTTTAAAACCCTATACCATTCCCGCAGAACTGTCGATTCATTAATCCCCCCCCCGTCTACCTTCAAGGAAACGAGATTAACAATGCCGCCATCCACAGAACCGGTTCTTATTCTTGAACGCGGCATATGTTCAAGGAGGTGGCAAGCATAAATTTCCTCAACTGAATTGTCAGCGAACATATCCAGCTTATCGAGCTTATTCGTGACGTAATCAACGTGCGGAAATTTTCTTGCGTCCAAGTGTTTCCAGCCCGGCAAAAATCTTTCGCCGCAACCTACATGAAGTTTCATTCCAATTTTTTCTCCTTTAAAAAGTCGTTAATACAATTTAATATCTTGTCGAGTTGCTCCCGCTTTAAACCGTGATGACAACCAACATAAAACCCGTAGCGATTAATCCACTCGGCGACGGGATAATTTTTTTCTATGTCGCCGAAAAGTTTTTTGTAAATCGGCTGATTCAAAAGCGGCATCATCGGGCGCGTTTCAATGTTATTTTTTTCAAGCCACTGTGTCAAGTCTCGGCGCGTGAACGGCGCATTTTTCTTGATTGCAATCGGGTACATCATAAACGAATGTGTGACGTAATCGGGGTAATACGGCAGTTGCAAATAATCTTGCGCGTCCTGCAAATGTTCCGTCAGGTAACGAGCATTTGCCTCGCGGGTTCCCATTATGAAATCCTTATTTTCTAACTGGTCTAAGCCGATAACGCCCTCGAACTCGCCAATCCTGTAGCTGTAGCCGAGACGAATAAACATAAACCGCTTATCCATTTCCGTTTTACTGCGAAGAGGACAGACAACTCTTGGGTCGGAGGCGACGCATTTTTCGCAAGTGCAAGCGCGACCGTGCGCAAGTAACGAACGGGAAATTTCCATAAGTTCGCGGTCATTAGTTGTAACAAGCCCGCCGACGCCCGTTGTTATCGTGTGGGCAACGTATGTGCTAAATCCGGCGACTTCGCCAAAACTGCCGACTGTCTTGCCTTTGTACGTGGCAAAATGAGCTTCTGCGCAGTCCTCAATAATTTTTAGATTGTATTTTTTGGCAATCTCGACAATCGGATCCATTTCGCAAGGTTGCCCGAACAAATGAACCGGCATTATCGCAACTGTATCCGCGTCAATTTTCTCTTCAATAAGTTTCGGGTCAATATTATAAGTTTTGGCGTCAACGTCGACAAATACAGGCTCCAATCCAGCGTGCAGACAAGCATTAGACGAGGCGATAAACGTTATGGCAGGCACAAGAACTTTTGATTTTGGTTTCCAGCCAAATTTTTCTTTCATAGCTTCCAAGCCGACATGCAAAGCACTTGTCCCGCTGTTAAGCGCAATGCCGTATTTTTGCTCGTGAAGTTTAGCGAATTCTTTCTCGAACTGATAAACCAGCGGACCTTGCGACAGGCGACTTGCCTCTAAAATTTCTTGAACGCGACGCCTGCCATTATCACTGATGAAAGCCCAGCCAATTCCGATTTTATCCTGCTTTTGAGCGGCGACATGCTTACGATAAAAATCAACCGTCAACTTTATGCCGTCTTCCAAACTAGTTTTAGGACGCCAGCCAAATTGCTCCATGCGCGTAACGTCAACTAATTTTCTCTTCATGCCGGTTGGTTTGCTAAGGTCGTGTGTAAATTTGCCTTTGAAGCCTACAACCTTAGCTATAACCTCATAATAATCATTAACCGAATAATCGACGCCCAATCCAACGTTCATTAGTTCGGGTAATTCGTCAAAGCGTTCGACAGCTTGCCAAATACAATCCGCCAAATCGCCCGTATACATAAACTCCCGCCGCGCAGTACCGTCGCCCCAAATTTCAATTTCCGCTTGCCCACTATCGACGGCTTGAATAA
>CAMJKR010000206.1 GCA_946406415.1 uncultured Selenomonadales bacterium
ATGATTCAAGACACTCGCGCCATAACCTTAGTTAAAGGGCTAATGGTCATCGCTTCGTTAACGATAATTTGCGGTTGGCTCAACTTGCATGTTATGACGTGGATTCTTGAGAAAAGTTCGAACTGGTTATTAATCGCGCTCCCGATTTTATTTCAGCCGGAATTGCGTCGCGCCCTCGAACATTTGGGGCAGGGAAGATTTATTCATCAAAGTGCCTCGTTGCTCGACAGGAAAGAGGCGGATAGTGTCGTTGATGAAATTGTTAAGACGGCTAAAAAATTATCGCAGACGAAGACGGGCGCACT
The DNA here is from genome assembly GCA_946406415.1 of uncultured Selenomonadales bacterium. Lineage (GTDB taxonomy): Bacteria > Bacillota > Negativicutes > Selenomonadales > Selenomonadaceae > Quinella. The sequence goes on from CAMJKR010000206.1 coordinate 306, forward strand.
TATGGTTATCGAACGCGAAATGAAATTGAACGACATCAGCGTTACCGGCATTCATATCGACGGAATTATTTCATCGGAATTTTTGTTGAATGTTTTCATAGTGAACACGCCCTTGCACGACGGCGCGGCGATTATTCGCGGCAATCGATTAATTTCGGCGGCGTGTGTTTTGCCTTTAACGGAGAATCATGAACTTTCGACGGAGCTGGGTACACGTCACAGGGCGGCAATCGGTTTATCCGAACAGTGCGACGCCTTGATTGTAGTCGTCAGCGAGGAGACCGGAACAATTTCCGTTGCGGAAGGCGGGCATTTAATGCGCCACTTCGACGAGAAAACTTTAGCGGCTAAAATTCGCCCTGCCTTTGTCAAAAAGGAAGATAAATTTTTGGGCAACTTCTTTTCAAAATGGAGGGCGGCGAAATGACACAGATACTAAATTTATTCCGCCGCAACTTATTAAAAAAGTTAATCGCGCTTATTGCGGCGTTTTTCATGTGGGTTTTCGTTATGGCAGATCAAGACCCGTCAATAGAAGGATCCTATACCGTGCCGCTAACAATGTCTAACACGCCTTATGAACTCATTGCCATTTGCGACGAAAAAACAATCCAGATTGAAGCACGTGCGCCGCGTTCAAATTTCGTTAAGTACGACGCCAACGCTTTCCGCGCCTATGCAAATCTTGAGGGGCTGGAAGAGGGCGAACATCAAATATCGCCGCAAGTCATTATGCCGCAAGGTTTTGAGTTGCTGGAAACGAACCCTTTTATCGTCAAAGTTAAGCTTGACCCGCTGATTGAACAGCAAACGCCGATTATATTAGTGACGACTGGAGCTGTTGCGCAAGATGTAACAATCAGCGACATAAGAAAATCTATGGATATGGTGACGCTCGTCGGTCCGAAAAGTTTTGTCGAACAGGTTAGCAAAGTTTACGGCACGTTGAATTTATCCGGCAACAATTCAAGCTTTGAAATGCAAATTCCAATGAACGCCGTCGACGAAAAAAATAATGTCGTTCAGCGCGTGCGCGTGGTTCCTAGCGTCATTACAGTTTCTGTCGACGTTGACAGCGGCTTAAAGAAACGTATCGTTCCAATTATTCCTGAAATTTCTATAGCGGACGGCTGGGAACTTAATCGAATCACTGTCGAGCCTACGCAAATGGAGATAATCGGCTCGGAGTCGGTAGTAAATTCAATTACCGCATTAAGAACGGCACCTTTTATTGTTCAGACGGGACAGAAATTTTTTAGAATTACGATGAAGTTACAGGTTCCCGACGGCGTGACAGTAAAGAGCGACGAAGTTATAGTTTCCGCCGAAATTGTCCGCAAAGCTATCGTGCGCGACCAGCCTTGAAAAATTTTCTCAAAGCACTTGATAATTGTTATCAGGCATGTTATACTGCGTTCAGGCTTTCGTTAAAGCTCTCCTAAAATATAATACACATACGCTTGAAAAAAGTCCCGTGCTGCTCACACGGGGCTTTTTTGACGGCAAAAGACTTGCGCAGGCTTGCACTTTGTTGACAATTAAAAACTTAACTATTAAACTGCAAACGAACTAAATAAAATCCTCAACAAGAGGTGAAAATTTTTGGGCTTGAAGATGAAAATTTACCGCGCCTTGACGGGAGCAACGGTTAGAAATTTTGTTCGACGCACAGAGGATTTTTGCGCACTTAATTTGCCAACCGTCCATAAGAAAATTTTTCTGCCGACGAAAGCCGCCGCCAAATCCGCGTTGTTAAAATTTTCTATGGCTCGCGGGAAAAAATCTGCGCGGGCTGTAAATCTGTGGAAAGTTGCTGTGCGTGAAAATTTTTCGCCGCTCGTCAGTGTTGTAGTTCCGAATTTTAATCACGCGACTTTTCTGCCCCAACGCCTCGAAACGGTTTACAATCAGACTTACAAAAATTTTGAAGTGATTCTCCTCGACGACGCCTCAACCGACAACAGTCGCGACATTCTAAAAGATTTCCAAACTCGACATGCAGACAATACGCGGCTTATCTTTAACGAAAAAAATTCCGGCGGCGTCTTCAATCAGTGGCGCAAGGGAATTGAGGCGGCTCGCGGCGATTTAATTTGGATTGCAGAAAGTGACGACTTCAGCGCAGAAAATTTTCTATCGGAACTCGTGCCCGCCTTCGCTGATGACGCCGTTCAACTTGCTTTTTGTCGCACGGATTTTATTCAAGACGGACAAAAAATTTTCACCAGTGAACAATATCTTGCTGACTTGCCGAACTTCGACTGGACAAAAAATTTTGCAATGACTGCCGCCGAATTCGTCGCGCAAGGTTTTGCAGTTAAAAATATTATTCCCAACGTTAGCAGTGTCCTCTTCCGTAAAAAAAATTTTTTTCCCGCCCTTTGCTTAGACATGAAACTTTGCGGCGATTGGGCGTTTTACCTTGACACGATTAAGGGCGGTTGCGTTTACTATTCGCCGCGTGCCACGAATTTTTATCGCGTCCACAAAAACAGCACGTCGCTCAAAATTCAAAAAGAGCCGCGCTATTTTATTGAGCATGAACGCATTGCTGAATTTGTCGCTGAAAATTATCGCGTGCCAGCCGAAATTCACACGGCGCACTTTAAACAGTTAGAGGAGCATTTCTTTGGTTATTACGGCGGCAAGGATATTCACGAGCTTGAAAAACTTTTCGACGTAAAAAAAATTCTGCGCGTCAAACGCAAGCCGAATATTTTAATGGGCGTCTTCGCGTTCAGCATTGGCGGCGGCGAAACTTTTCCGCTGATTTTAGCTAACGAACTCAATCGCAGAAATTTTCCTGTCACGGTTTTAAATTTCCAAATGGCAGATGATTTATCCGACATTCGCAAGAAACTTAATTCCGATGTGCCGCTAGTTTATCTGAACAACACGGGCGGGCTTGCTGAAGTCGTTGAGCAATTCAAAATCGATGTGATTCACACGCATCACGGTGCAACCGATTCTGCCGCCAGTTACGTTGCCGAAAATAATTCCAGCTTGCGCCACGTCGTTACACTTCACGGCATGTACGACGCCGCCGACGCCGATTATCTGCAAAAAATTTTGGAGCGCGTTAAAAAATCTGTCAGCGCGTTCGTATACATTGCCGATAAAAATTTGGTTGCTTTAGGAACTAGGAACTGGGAACTTGGGACAAGTTTTACTAAGATTGGCAACGGGCTTGAACGCGAACCGATAAATCCCATTCCCCGCGCAGATTTGAACATTCCAGAAAATTCTTTTGTCGCGTGCGTAGTGAGCCGTGCCATTCCGCAAAAAGGTTGGCAAGCGGCGATTGATTCAGTTAAACTTGCTAACGAAAGTGGCGGGCGGCGCATGGATTTGATTTTGGTTGGCGCGGGCGAAATGTATGATAAATTAAAAGGCAACGTGCCCGAATTCGTTCATCTCGTCGGCTTTAAAAGCAACGTGCGTGATTATTTGGCGGCGGCGGATATTGGTTTATTGCCGAGTGAATACGCCGGCGAAAGTTTTCCGTTGCTAATTATTGATAGCTTTTTTGCGGGGTGTCCCGTCGTCAGCTCCAATTTGGGCGAAGTTCCTGCCATGATTGAGGACGCGGGCATTGTTTTTGATTTGATTAACGGAAAAGTTCCTGTTGCTGAATTGGCTAAGATTTTGCGCACCCTTGCCGACAATCCCGAACGTTACGAGCAAATGAAAAGCCGCGTCGAAGTTGTCGCCGAAAAATTTTGGATTGAGCACGTCGCCGAAAAATATATCGACGTTTATAGAGGATAAACTCCAATGAATTTTTTCGCACGCCTGAAAGATTTCTGCGCCATAAATTTTCCTGCCGTCTACGAAAGTCTTTATCGCTTTCGACACGGAATCCGCGTGGAAGATTTAGGCGAAGCGGTCGGCATTCATTCGGAAATTTTTACCGAGCACGTCCGCTTAAGAAATAAACAAGACTTCGCATTGAAAGTTCCGCTTAATTTTTCTGCGCCCTCTATCAAGTTGCGGGTCGCGGCAGTTGTTCATATTTTTTATCCGGAACTTGCAGACGAGCTGAAAAATCTTCTGCTGAACATTCCCTGCGCGGTCGACGTTTTTATTTCCACAACTGCGAACGAAAAAAAATCCGCGATTGAAAATGTTTTCTCCGATTTTGATAAAGGCTCTGTTACGATAAAAATTTTTGATAATCGCGGGCGCGATATTGCGGCGTCATTCGTCGGTTTTAAGGAAATTTATCAAAACTACGACGTTTGTTTGCATATCCATTCTAAAAAATCTTTGCACGCCAAAAGTCGTTTGTCGGGTTGGCGTGATCATCTTTATAAAAATCTTTTGGGCAGTCCTGAAATTGTCGGCGGCATTTTAGAAATTTTGTCTGATAAAAAAGTTGGTCTGGTTTTTCCGCAATATTTTGCGCCAATTCGCATGTCGGTAAATTGGGGCAACAATTATCTTAACACGAAAAATTTTCTGCGCGGGCTTGGTGTCGAAATGGATAATCACCACTTGCTTGAATTTCCTGCGGGTTCAATGTTTTGGTTCAAGCCTAAAGCCCTTGCGCCGCTTTTAGACAGCAATTTGACGTTTGACGACTTCCCGCCCGAACAAGGACAGATTGACGGCACGATTGCCCACGCGATTGAGCGGGCATTTTTATTTATCGTCGAGGCGGCGGGTTTTTCTTGGGTTAAAGTCGACAGCGGCGAAAAAATTTTTGGCATGACGCCAATTTTAAA
>CAMJKR010000207.1 GCA_946406415.1 uncultured Selenomonadales bacterium
TTTTCTAAGAAAATTTTTGGCGAGAAAACTAAAATCCGTTTACGTCCGAGTTTCTTCCCGTTCACGGAGCCGAGCGCGGAAGTTGATGTTTCGTGCGTTATGTGTCACGGTGCGGGCTGTCGCGTCTGTCAAGGAACGGGCTGGCTTGAGATTTTGGGCGCGGGCATGGTTCACCCCGACGTTTTAAAGATGAGCGGCTACGACCCCGATAAAGTTAGCGGCTTTGCGTTCGGCATGGGCATTGAGCGCATTGCAATGTTGACTTACGGGCTTGACGATATGCGCTTGCTTTACGATAACGACGTTAGATTTCTTAAGCAATTTTAGTGGTTAGTGGTTAGTGACTAGGATTCTAACCACTAGCCACTAGCCACTAATAACTAAAAATCGACCGAAGGGAGATTTTTGAATGCAAGTTTCTACCAAATGGCTGAAAGATTATATTGATATAGACTTGACGGCTGACGAGCTGGCGGAAAAATTTACGTTGGCAGGCATTCCCGTTGAAAATGTGATTCACGCGGGCGAAGGTTTGGAAAAAGTCGTTACCGGGCGAATTGAGGAGCTTAAAGCTCACCCCGACAGCGACCACTTGTTAATTTGCCAAATGAATATCGGCGAGGAAAATCTCGTACAGATTATTACGGGCGCAAGTAACGTCGCAGAGGGGCAAATTGTTCCCGTCGCGTTGGTTGGCGCGAATTTACCTTGCGGCAAAAAAATTTCTAAGGGCAAAATGCGCGGCGTCGCGTCAAATGGTATGCTTTGTTCGGCTGACGAATTGAATATCGAGGGCGACTCAAGCGGCATTTATATTTTGCCGGAAGATACGCCCGTAGGAGTGCCCGCCGCTGAAGTTTTAGGGCTTGACGATGACATTTTGGAATTTGAGCTGACGGCTAATCGCGGCGATTGCTTTAGCGTGATTGGTTTAGTTCGCGAGTTGGCTGTTCTTACCAAAAAAACTCCACGCTTCCCCGAAATTAAATTTGACGAGGACGACGAACGCAACGCAGAAGATTTAGTTAAAATCGGAATTGACGCGCCGGATTTGTGCGGGAGATTTTCTTCGCGTGTGTTGACTAATGTTAAGCTTGCGCCGTCGCCGGATTGGATGGTTAAACGTCTTGAGGGCGCGGGTATGCGTGCAATTAATAATGTCGTTGACGTGACAAATTTTGTTATGTTGGAAATGGGGCAACCGCTCCACGCTTACGACTACGATAAAGTTACGTGGCACCAACTGACTGCGCGGCGTGCTGTTGAGGGCGAACCGCTTCACACGCTTGACGACACCAACAGGCTTGCTAAAGGCGGCGAACTTGTCATTGCCGACGCGGAAAAAGCAGCGGGTTTGGCGGGCATTATGGGCGGCTTTGAAAGCGAAATAACCGAGACAACCAAAACTGTTATCCTTGAGGCGGCAAGTTTCAATTCGGCGTCGATTCGTCGTACAAGTCGCGCAGTGGGAATTCACTCTGAGGCGAGCGGCAGATTTGAGCGCGGCACGAATATTAACGGCACCGTTGCCGCTTTGGATAGGGTTGCGCAACTTTTGCAGGAAATGGGCGCGTGCAGTGTTTGCAAGGGCGTCGTCGACGTTTACCCGAATCCCAAGCCCGAAATTAAAATTAAATTCACGCCCGCGCAGATTAATCAACGACTCGGCACAAACTACAGCGACAAGGAAATTATTGACGTGCTTGAGGCATTAGGATTTAAAATTGAGCCGCTCGGCGTCGTTGACGAATTGACTGATGAGGTTGTCGATAAATTTGCCGCCGCGACAAAAAATATCGGCAAGGCGGCGCGTGAGATTGGTAAAAAATCAACCGTCGAAGGCTTTATGAAAAATTTCGGCGCGAGTATTGGCGAGCTGTTTAAAAATGCCGACGAAAAGCCTCAAGATGAAGTGCTTAAAAATTCGGGCGTCGAAGGCTTTATGAAAAATATCAGCGAAACTTTTGGCGGCATTGCTAAGAGCGTCGAGATAAAAATTTCTTCCGCTTACGAGGCAACCGTTCCCGATTGGCGCAATGATGTTAAACTGCCCGATGATTTGTCGGAGGAAGTCGCGAGGATTTACGGCTTTGATGAAATTCCGTCGACGCTTCCGAAGGGTAATCAGCAAGGGCGACAATCCGCCGCGCAGAATTTTATTGACAAGATAAAAAATATTTTGTCGGGGCTGGGCATGTGCGAGGAATTGTCTTTTGCGTTCACAAGCGAGGCAATGTTTGACAAAATGCGCGTTCCTGCCGATAGCGAATTGCGCCGCGCCGTTCCGATTATTAATCCGTTAACAGACGTGGCACCGCTTTTGAGGACAACGTTATTGGCGTCGATATTTGAAAATGCCGCGAGAAATTTCAGCCGCAAAAATGAGGACGTTCGATTATTTGATGTCGCGCCGGTATTTATCCCGAAAAATTTGCCCGTAACGGAATTGCCGCGCGAAAAGCAACAAATCGTCGGGCTTTTAATGGGGCGTCGCGAGCCAAAAGGTTGGTCGCAAAATCCCGCGCAGATTGATTTTTACGACGCAAAGGGAATTGTCGAGGAACTTTTAGCGGGCTTGTCGATAAATAATTATTTCGTCGAGGCGGGCGAGCATTACGCACTGCACCCCGGCAAGACAGCTGTTTTCAAAAAGGGACGCGACGTTTTAGTTACGGTCGGCGAAGTGCACCCTGCAGTTTCAGAGGCTTTGGGCATTAAGAAAAAAATTTACGTGTTCGAGGCTGACGTTGAGACTTTGCAAAGATTTGCCGCTAAAAAGTTCAGCTTGGAGAGTTTACCTAAATATCCGTCAATCAGCCGCGACTTAGCAATTTTAGTTGAACACGACACGGCGGCGGGCGACGTTGAAAAAATTATCGTCAAGAACGGCGGCAAATTTTTCAAGGGCGTGACGTTGTTTGACGTGTACACGGGCGAGCGCATTCCCGCCGATAAAAAATCTTTGGCATTCGCGCTAGAGTTCCGCTCCAATGAACGCACGCTCAAGGACGATGAGGCGGACGAGGCGTTTAAAAATATTTTGGCGGCTGTTGAAAAAGACTTCGGCGCGACTTTGAGGAGTTGATTTTATGGCGTTGAAGGACGACAAACCTGCCGGCGAAATGCGGCGCGTTGAAGTTGAGATTTTCGGCGAAGTGTACCGTTTGCGCACCGAAGACCCCGACGGCTTGGCAAAACTCGTGCGCATGGTCGATTCTACGATGAAGTCAATTTCGCAGAGCACCAGAACTTTTGCGGGCAGTCGCATTGCAGTTTTGGCGGCACTTAAAATCGCTGAGGACTATGTTCAACTCAAAAAAGATTACGACGAACTTTTACAGCTCCTCGACGAAAATAAATGAGCGCAAAAAAAAATTAATCCCGTTGAAAGGCGGGATTTTTTTGTACTCGTATTCTCTTAATGTCCGGATTTTTTAAATCGCCCGCCGACAATGTCGTTGACGGGATAAATCGTCACAAAGGCGTGATCGTCCATATGTAATACAATTTGTTTAAGTTTATCGACTTCCAGACGTGTCACGACGCAATATAAAATTTCTTTACTCTGCCGCGTATAGCCGCCCTCGCCGTGCAAAAGCGTTACGCCGCGTCCAAGTTTCGTATTCAACTCGTCGGTGACTTCGTAGGGAATATTCGTGACAATCATCACCGCGTACATTTCGTCGAGACCTTTAATTACAACGTCAATCATTTTGGAAATTACAAAATAGGCGAACAGCGAATACATTGCCTTATCCCAGCCGAAGAGTAAACCCGCGCCGCTCAAGATAAACAGATTTATAAACATGACGACTTCGCCAACCGACCAGATAGTTTTTTTGTCAACGATAATCGCTACAATTTCTGTGCCGTCAAGTGAACCGCCAGCACGCATTATCAAGCCGACGCCTAAGCCGTCAATTATCCCGCCGAATATCGCCGCTAAGAACGGGTCATTCGTAACTTTAGGATATTGCCCGACGAATTCAGACCAAATACTTAGAAAAATTATCGCTACGATTGTCGCGATGACAAAATCTTTTCCGATTTGCTTATACGCCAGCCACAGGAATGGGATATTAAACGCAATCAGAAATGTTCCGAGCGGCAAGCCTGTCACATATTGCGCCATAATCGACAAGCCAACTACGCCGCCGTCAATAACCTCGTTTGGAATTAAAAACAGTTCAAGACCCAACGCCGCAATTACCGCGCCTATGCATAGCTGAAGATATTTTTTAATGTAAGAAGAAACACTACTGCGCGGATTTTTTTTATCTGTCAATGGAATCACCTCAACGCGATTATAAATTATCTGTCAAGCCTATGCAACGAAATTTATTGGCAACGCAGGAATTTTAGCGGGAATTTGGAATTAGGCATTAGAATTTTTTTGGGAGGCGATTTAATGCTAAAATCTTACGACGTGACGGAATTGCGCACGGGCATGAAAGTCGGACGGGCGGTTAAAGACTTCGACGGCACGACACTTATCAAGGCAAATGTCAAACTAACCAGCGAAATGCTAGACAGCCTGCGCGGCAAAAATATTTTCTCGGTTTATATCGACGTGACGCCCGAAGACTACGCGCCGACGGAAGCCTCTCAAGAACACTTGCTCGATTTGGATTATCTCAAGTGCTACAAAAAATGTTTTACCATTACGCAGAATCTTTACTACGGATTTGCTAACACCGGCAAGCTCGATAGAAGTTCTATTGTCGAATTGATTCGCGCCGATAATATCTCCGAATTGTGCGACGACGGCGCAAAATCTATCTCGCAAATTCACAACATGAAACGCGACGGCGATTATATTATTCACCACGCGCTTAACGTCGGGATTTTGGGCGGAATTATGGCGCATTGGCTTGACTATCGCGCTACGCAAGTTGGCGAACTCGTTA
>CAMJKR010000208.1 GCA_946406415.1 uncultured Selenomonadales bacterium
GTGTCCACTAATATACGTCTTTTTTTGTGTCCACTTTTATATTATATATCCAGTTAGAAGGCTTGAGTGCCGCCAAGATTTGCGATATTATAGACGGGGAAGTCCACGAGAACTTAAAGGAGTTGTCGGACGGGATAAGCAAAGCAAAGTACACGTCGGAGGTTGATTCAGATGACGGCTGAACAATTAGCGGCAATAAAACGCGCGTGGGGACGTTGCTTGATACAGCTAGCGCAAGTAAACATAAAGATAAATGAAAGACCGGATATCCAATACTTATATGAAGAGAAAAAAATATTGGAAGAGAACGCGCAAGCGTTGGAAGACTTGATAAATGAAGAGCGCGGGCGAACTGAAAAATAATCTGCGCGGGCTAATGGAGCCGCCGCCGTCGTTAAGTGTGTCGGCATGGAGTGATAGTTATCGAATGTTGCCAGCCGAAAGTTCAGAGCCGGGACGCTACAAAACGAGCCGAGTACCGTATATGCGCGAAGTGCAAGACGCGTTGACGCAAGGAGACGTACATAAAATCGCGGTCAAGTCTAGTAGTCAAACGGGCAAAAGCGAATGTCTCCTGAATATCATCGGGCGGTTCGCAATGCTTGACCCGTGCAACATCTTACTCGTGCAACCGACGATTGATGACGCAATGGAATTCAGCAAAATGCGCCTGCAGAAGATGATATCCGACACGAAGATATTAACGCCGCTGTTTTACACGAAACTGAAAAGCCGCGACGCCGACCAAACAATATTATCAAAGGTGTTCAAGGGCGGCAGAATAATCTTGAAGGGCGCGAACAGTCCGAGCGGGCTTGCAGGTCGTCCAATTAGAATTCTTTTGTGCGACGAGGTTGATAGATATCCACTTTCCGCTAGCCAAGAAGGCGACCCGATATCATTGGCAATAGTGCGTTGCTCGACGTATTGGAATTATAAAGTTGCGCTGTTCTCAACGCCGACGATTAAAGGTCAAAGTCGGATTGATGCGGCTTATGAAGAAGGAACGCAGGAAGTATGGAGCCACCGTTGCCCGAATTGTCAAAGCTTAGAAGTGCTAGATTATCGGCAGATGATTAGCGACTACAAAGTACGCGAAGACAGCGCGGGCAACAAAAGCGTCGTGGTAAAGTCGGTAAAGTGGCGATGTCCGCAATGCGGCTATGAATTCAGCGAAAAGCAAATGCGGCAAGCCGCGCAGGCGTATGTAGTAAAAAATCCGGACGCTCGGAAAAATGGCGTGCGGAGTTTTTATATCAACGGATTTTCGTCGCCGTGGCTGAAATGGACGGATATAATGCGCGAATACTACGAGGCGCAAGGCAATCCGGTTAGAGAATCAGTGGTATTCAACACGCGCTTTGGACTAAGTTACGAAATGCCTTCCGAAGTCGACGAGAAAAGTTTAGGCGACAAATTAGAAGATTATGGCGGCGAACTTCCGGCAGGAGTATTGCTACTGACAGCCGGAGTAGACTGTCAAAAAAATAGATTGGAGTACGGGATATACGGGTTCAACGGGGAAAGTTGTTTTGCAATCTGCGCGGATATTATACGCGGACAACCGGACAATCCGTCGACGTGGCAAGCCCTAGACGGCGTGCTAGACAGATGTTTTTATTTCGCAGACGGCACGCCGCTTAAAATTGCCAGAACGTTTGTTGACAGCGGTTTTGCCACGAGTTTTGTTTACGACTATTGCCGCCGGCGGGCGCACAAAGGCGTGTTTGCAATTAAAGGCGCGTCAATCTACGGAGCACCGCTTTTAAATAAAACGACAAGACTTAACGACGTCGGCATATTTTTAACTAGTTTGAATGTCGACGACGGCAAGAACGAAATATACGGGCGGTTAACGGCAGGGACAGTCCATTTCGGGCGCGACGTGGACAGCTTGCGGCGCAATTTCGACGACGTGTATTTTCGTCAACTAACGAGCGAGCACCGAGTAAAAAAACCAAATGGGCGCGAAGTGTTTGAAAAAATTTCTAAGGATAGAAGAAATGAGCAACTAGACATTTTGGTATATGCGTTAGCCGCGCAGAAAAGTTGCATAAGCGGGGACGAAAAAAGTTTTTGGCTGAATCAGGCGGCGAATTTAAGAGGGGAGCCAACCCCTTCGCAAACGAAAAAAACCTCAACGGTCAAGTCGAGGAGGATAGAATTATGGCGTTAACAGAGGCGCAAATACAGCAACGATTGAACATGTATTTGGAAGCGGAGCAAAAAGTATTAAAGGGGCAGTCGTATCGCATAGGCGACCGAGAATTGAAACGTGCAGACTTATCTAAAATTCGCGAGGCGATTAGCGAATTGACAGCGGAAGCAGAAGTCGCCGCGCAGAACGGAGCGGGCGCGATAAGGAAAGTAATATTTTAGAAAATATTATCGCCGAGCAGGATATTGGCAGTGCGTTTGATTAATTCGTGTTGGAAAGGAGAATTAATTTTGCACAGTTCGACGAGTAATTGGCGGTCTTCGTAGGGAATGACTCCTTCAGGCGTGCTAATTTCGATGAATTCTTCAGCGTAGCACTTATCGAGCGCGTCTTTAACGTCGTCGAAGGGGGCTTGGAAGAATTCACCGTTAACGCGGCAAGCAACAAATTTGCGATGAACGCGCTTTTCAATCTTGCGGGCGACTTCGCGGGCAACTTTGGGTGTGTGGTGTTCCGCTAAGACGTTGAGATTGTGCTTACTTTCGACGCGTTTAATGCGTTCGTCAATTTCGCCGGCGTGCCCGACTTTGACAGTGGCATTGCTCATCAGAAAGCCGTAAGCGTGCGCCATATCCGACGGCGGCTTGCGTTTCTTCTTTTCGGGCGGCTGTTCAACTACTGCTGGCGGCGCGGGCGGGTTGAAATAATTCGTCATGAGCAAATTGAAAACTTCCCACGCTTTAGGAGTGTTGAGCATTTTGCAATGACGAGCTGCGCCCTGTTGCGTCCAAAGATAGAGAGTGTGCGCGGCTTTGGCAATGGACGCTGTGATGAGGTGGAAATTTTCCACCTCAAACAAACTCGCTTTGAACTCCTTAAGAACGTCGCCTTCGAGTTTGAAGTAATCGACGCCCAGTTCAAAGCGTTTTTTTGCTTTGCGGAAATTGTCGCGAATGCGATACGTGGTAGTGTCGTAGAATTCGGCGAGTTGCGGCGTGGTGAGCACGCGCTGATTAGCGAACACCACCGGCACCAAGTTTTTCATTTCTTCCATAGTTATTCCTCCTTTACTCTGACACGTCGCTGTCCTTTCATGCGTTGCGGCGCGTCATTACTACATTTCTACTTACTTCCAACCTGCTCCCAACCTGCTCCCAACCTACGCTCTGCGCGGCTTGACAATTCCTCCTGCCATAACTATAATAAGTAAAGCAATTCCTGGACGGGATACCGCCAGTTATGTTTATAAGTTTTCGCAAGTAGTATAGCGCGGCACGTCGGATTTGTCAAACTAAATATTGGTAAGTCCTGCCGCGTTAAGCGGCAATTTCAATTTCACGGAGAAATTTATATGTCGGGATATTCAGAGGGCGCAGCAAGTCGTACACGCCCTGCACTTAAAAGTTGGAGCCCGCGCCACTTAAGCGCAAAAGGCGACGTCGAATTCAATCTTAAGACATTACGCGAGCGGGCAAGCGATTTAGCGATAAACAGTCCGCTCGGCTCTGCAGTCGTGGAAACTATGACAAGCGGCGTCATCGGCGAAGGTTTAAAATTATTTCCGCGCGTGCAAAGCGACGTCGTAGGATTGAGCGCCGCCAAGGCTAGAGAACTAAATAAAAAAATCAAGCGCGAATTTGAACTGTGGAGTTCAGAGCCGCGCTTTTGTGATTATTTATATAGAAATAATTTTGCCGAGCTACAGCAGATTTTGTTCCGCAGTATGTTAACGGACGGCGACGCATTTGTATTATTTAAACGCAGAATGCCGACGGCGTACAATCCGTACAGTTTGCGGTTGCAGGCAATAGACGGTTTAAGGGTGTCGAATCCAAATGCGGGCGGGACGGTAGAAATGCAACGCGGGCGGCACCGGCTAATAAACGGGATAGAGCTAGACGCGGACGGGGCATTGAGCGCGGTACACATAGCCAACCGATTATGGAACGAGCCGACAACGACAGCCGAGCCGCTAAAGTGGCAACGCGTGCGCTGGTTTGGACGTGACAGCGGGTGTAGAAATGTGCTGCAAATATGTAAAGACGCCCGCCCCGACCAATGCCGCGGCGTTCCGCTGTTGGCACCGGTCATTGAAAGTTTAAAGCAATTATCAAGATTCAACGAGGCAGAATTAGGCGCGGCGATTGTGCGTTCGTTTTTCAGCGTCTTTTTTACGCAGAAGGAACGCGATTTAACATTTAACCAGATAACGGGCACGGCAACCGAAGAGGCGGAAGTTGACGTAAAAGAATTCAAACTCGACAGTCCAAGTGTCACTTCCCTACCCGCGGGCGTCGACGTAAAATTTTTAAGCAACAACGCGACACAATCGGAGTTCGCCGAATTCACAACGGCATTTATCAAACAGGTAGGGGCGGCAGTAAATTTGCCCTGCGAAGTGCTGTTAAAGACATTCAACAGTTCGTACAGCGCAAGCCGAGCGGCACTTCTGCAAGCGGAAAATGAATTTCGCCAGCGTCGGCGGGCGTTCGTCGTGGACTTTTGCCAGCCAATTTACGAGCTGTTTTTGCAAGAGGCAGTAGCATTGGGCAGGATAGACGCGCCAGGCTTCGACGAGCCACTAAAGCGGCAAGCGTATTTGAATGCGCAATGGATAAACGAAAAGGCAAATATTTTAGACCCGCTCAAAGAGGCGCAATCATCGGCACTGAAACTGCAGAACAATTTAACGACGTTTGAGCGGGAACTAGCCGCAACGGGACAAAATTTTGATGA
>CAMJKR010000209.1 GCA_946406415.1 uncultured Selenomonadales bacterium
TAGTTGACGTCGCGTCTATCGTAAATAATTCGCTAGCCGTTACTGTAAATGTCGCGTCGTTAGCCGTTATTGACGTATTAACGCAAGTCGTTGGCAAGCTGGCTTTTACACCGCTGATTGTAACACTCGCGATTGTCGAATCAGTATCCGCTTGCGTTAATGTATACGTGACACCCGACTTGCTCAACGTCCCGTAGCGTTTGCTCTGCGCCCTATCAGTCGTTATGTCTACTACCACTGCGGCGGAGCTTGTACTGCTGTTTATCGTCAACGCCCCGCCCGTCGCTTGGTGTATATCTTGCCACGCACTGCCACTTAAATTAGCAACCGTGACTGCCGTCGAGACATCCTCGTTTAATTGATTGTCCGACGACATTAATCCGACCGCCGTTTGCGTGTACGTTTTGCCATTGAAAGTAAATACGTCGCCCGAATCCAATGACGCTATACTTGTAAACCGCCCGTTAGTCGCCGTCGCCGTTATCGAACCGCTCGTTACTGCCAATGCCGTGCTATCCTTTGTCGCCTGTACGGAGCCGCCACTGTCAATAGTCACCGTTCCGCTTTGAAGCGTCGAACTCGTTGCCGTCGCGTCAATTACTAAATTAGTTCCGGTATATGTCACATTGTTAACTGTCGTCGTTCCAGAGCCGTTAATCGTCGCCGCAAATGTAACTGTTAACGTCGCGCCACTGCCTAAAGTTACTGTGCTTATCCCGCCGTTAACCGCGCTTAACGTAAACGCCCCATTGCTAACTGTCAACGTGCCCATATGCGTTGTCGGCGAAGTTATACTATCATAGACTTCCGCACTTTGCGTTTCACTGCTTAGATTTAGTACACCGCTCGGAGCTTCTATTATCCGGTTAAACGTCGCGCCTAAGTAATAGGCATTATTCGTTATATCTGTGCACAACTTTTGATTGTCAACGTCGCGTAAGCCCGCCGCCGTCATCTCGTAATTCGTGCCATTAGCTGTGAACGTGTCGCCAACAGTCAGCTCGCCGATAAATACGCCCGTATCGTCAATGCCAACCGTTAACGCCCCTGATGTCGTCGTGATTACATTGCCGCTCGCCGTTATCGGGATATTATTCGTCGCTTGGAGCGTGCCTTCTACCAACTCTACCGCTGTAACTTCGCTCATTGACAGCAACGTTGAGGACGCGTCGATTGTAAATGCCTCGCTTGCTGTTACTTTGAACGTCGCGCCTTTTGCCGTGATATTCGTATTTGTGCACGTCGTCGGCAATGTTGCCTTTACTCCGTCAACAATTACGCCCGCAAGTGCCGTATCGTTGCTGTCGGCTTGCGTCAACGTATATGCCCCGTCCGCTTTGGTTAACGTACCGTATTTTATCCCGCTGTCAACATTTGCCACAAATACATTTGAGCCTACTGAACTATTAATCGTCAAGACGCCGCTATCTGTTGCTAATATATCCTTCCAGGCGTCATCAGTTAAATCAAATTCAGTCGTCGTTATACCGCTATTTTTTAACGCATTGTAATTTAATTTACTGCCAGTCGTTAACCCAACCGCCGTCATCGTATAGGTCGTTCCATTAACGCTGAACACGTCGCTGGCGTCTAAGCCGCTGATTGTTACTGTATTCGCCGTATTATCAGCCGTGACCGTTAATGTGCCCGTCGTCGCAGTTATCGTATCGTCACTGGTCGCACGTGTCGTTACTGTCGAACCCGCCGCAAGACTGATTTTCCCGTTCGTTAAAAATGCGCCATTACTGCTTTCCGTCGCTATCGTCAGGGCATTTTGCGCGGCGAATGTTTTGCCATTAACCGTAAACGTATCGACGCCAGAAGTGATTACCGTCGTTTCCAGAGCCGTATTAAATGATTTAACCGTTCCCGTGCTACCGAGCAACACACCCGCCAATGTCGCAATCGTGCCGCCGCTGGTCTCACTTAACGTATAGGCGTCGTCGCTGTAGGTTATTTGCGCAATGCGTACAGTCGGGTCTATCACGCCGTCATTTTGCCCGACGACTATTGCCGACGTAATACTTTGCGTTAAGTCTAATTGGTTATTGCTATTTAGCTGAACTATCGCGCTGTAGTCGTCACCCGTTATCGCGCTGTATTCCAATATCCCATTTGAAATACTCGACGTATATATTTCTGTCGGGTCGCCGCTTGCGTTCAATTTCGCCAGCGTACTTGAGCCATACACTTTATAAGTCGTCGTGCCGATTTTGAATATGTCGCCGTCAGTTAGTTCGTTGAGAGTATACCACGTGCCATTTTGAGCCGTTGCCGTTATAGTGCCACTCGTTACACTAATGGAGCCGCCATTTGTCGCCGTAACTGCAGGTGTCGTGCTATCTAACGTTACTGTACCGTCTTGCAGTGTCGACGAATCAGCCGTTACTGCTACCGTTAAGCCACTGCCTGTATAACTTTGTTCGTTAATCGTGTAGGTACCCGTGCCCGTCGTTACTGTCGTTGCAAAATTTATCGTATAGTTTTCGTTGGTTGTATCGTCTTTTAATTTTATCTTAGGAGTATTGCCATCGACGGAATTTAACAGATACGTTGACGCGCTATAAGTGAGCGTCGCCCAACGGGTCGTATTGGTGCTATCAACTATTATCGTACTGCCCGTTTCCGGACTATTCGCGCTTAAATCCAGCACATTTGCATTTGTAAGATTCAGCAAGTTTGACCACGCGTTATCATCGGGCAGGACGTATTCTGTAATTCCTGCCATCGTCCATATCTTATTTGTCGCGGTGTCGTCTTCTGCCGTTTTTGTCAACCCTGCCGCTGTCATCAGATACGTCGCGCTATTTGTTCCGTCGCTTACTGTGAACGTGTCACCTGTTGCCGGCGTAAAAGTCATCGTCGCAGGAACAAATTGGCTGATTGTGCCGCCTATCGTATATGTTAATCCGTTTGATTTGGTTACGTTTATCGCCGTCGCTTGAGTCGCCGTTACTGGGACGCTTGAAAATTCGCTTGCTATCGTTGCCGTTACGCCTTGTTCTACCGTGATTGTCGTCGGACTTGAGCCGTTTGCACTTGCCAACGTATACGCGCCATTTTCATAACTAACTTGACCATAATTTACTGTTGGCGTCGTTAAATTATCAACAAAGATAACGTCGCTTATTATGGATTGATTTATGGTTACTGCGCCGCCGGTTGCCAAACGCGTACCGAGCCATGCATCCGTTGACAGCAATTCAGTTAGGGTTAGAGTGCCGCCGCTGGGCGTGATTGTCTTGAGCACGTATTGCGTTGAATCTTGTATTTTCGTCAAGCCGGCATTTGTATAGCTAAAAGTTTGGTCGTCTATTGTAAATTGGTCGCCTACGCTCAAGCCGCTAACCGTTGTGGTGCTACCGTTGACATTTACTGTAAAGCCGTCCCCTGCCGTTAGCGTGTACGTATTATCGCCAATCTTGACGCTTTCATTTGTCGTTGTTAGTCCTTCAACCGTCACACCGTCACTTGTATTATAGGTTACTGTGAATTCGCCACTTACTGCTTGAACTGTCGTCGTACCTGCCGTGACAACTTGACTGGAACTGTTTATTGCTAGCGTGCCGGTCGTTAACATTACTGCCGTTGCATTGTCTACACTTGGTGCCGTCGCGCTATAGTTTATCGTATAGCCATTTGTCGCACTCGTCGCCGTGAATTGGTTACTTCCGCTTGTTATCGGGATATTCACCAACGCGCTTGTTACTGATACCGCGCTTATTGCTTCCGTTACTATTATTCCATTTAGCGTTCTACTTGCACCGTCCGCGCTCAACGTGTAGTTGTTGCTACTGTCTTTGCTTAACGTGCCGTAAATTATGCTGTTATCGTCGGGGTTAACGACATAAGCACTGGTAGCACTTGCTAAAGTTGCATTTGAATCTAGCGTTAAGTTGCCACTCGAATCAGTTTCTATTGCTCCGTACCAATTCGAGGCTGTATTTAATTGTTCTACCGTTACTGCGCCGCTGTCGTCTACTGCTAGGGTTGTACCTGTCCACAGCGCGTTATCACTACTACGTTGCATTTTCCCGTTCGACAGCAACGTATATGTTATACCGCTTACTGTGAAACTATCGCCGCTTTTTAATTTTCCCACCGTTGCTTTTTGGTCATTATCAATATTGACTGTTATATCCCCGTTATTAGCCGAAATTGTTCCTTCGCTTGCTACGATTGACTGCGTGCTTTCAGACAAAATTATTGTGCCCGCCGTTTGATTGATAGTTTTCGCGTCGCCGCCGACACTTGCGCCACTCGTTGCGTCAAGCACGGAATAAGAAGCATTATCGGAAACTGTAAACAGTGCACCCGACAAAGAGCCGCTGATAGTTGCGCCGCTGAAGTCGCTGGACAAGGACAAAGTATTATTGACGACTTGAATAGTATCGTTGCCCCACGCGCTATCTATGCTGTTTTTTGTTAAGGACAAGCCGCCGCTTACAGAACTAATCTGACCATAACGAATAGATTTATCGTTATTGAAAACGAGCCATTCGGATGCGCCGTCGGCGGCACCAACAGTTGGCGGAACGGTTAAGATATTCTCTTCAACCGTCGCAATGTAAATCCATTGGCTGGTATCATTTAATTCGGACAGTGTAACATTGTCAAAGGAGGACAAAACCGAGCTACTCTTAAAGAGGCGATTATCGTTAATCAAGCCGAGACTGTTTAAAGAATAAGCAATCGTGCCGCTACTGGAGCTTATGGAAAAATTTTCGCCCTGGTCTAAGGAGCTAAGGGAAATTTTAGAACTGTCAGAGCTATCAGCAACGTTAACATCAAGGGCTAAGCCGCTGGAGTTGGCAATAGTGTAATCACCGACGTTAACGGATTGAATACCGGAGGCGGAAATTAAACCTAGAGTTTGAGTG
>CAMJKR010000210.1 GCA_946406415.1 uncultured Selenomonadales bacterium
GAGCTTTCAGAGGACGGCGGGACTATATCTTACTATCCTGAAAGAACGGACACGTTGCTAACTGTTAGTGGTGTTAAATCGCTCAACGGAATTTCAATAAATGATACAACTGTCACAGTCTCTAAAAAGTCTCTCGGCACGAATACAGTTACGATAAGCGACGGTTACACCTTAAAACTTGCCGATGACGTTGCAATACCTGTTAGTACAGAAAAATGGAGTCACAGTAAAACAACTGCCACACTCAAAAAGACAACCACGGCAGGTTATCAGCTTTCAGAGGACGGCAAGTCTATATCCTACTATCCGAAAAAAATTGATACGTTGCTCACTGTTAAAGGCGTCACGTCGGCGGACGGGCTTGAGTTAAATGATACTGTTGTTAAAGTTCCGGTAGCTGTCCTCAACGAGAAAAAAGTTACAATCAGCGACGGATATTCCCTCGCGCTTGCAAAGGACGTTCCGCTATCGAGTACGGTAGAAAATTGGAAATATAGCAATGCAGTTGCCACTTACAGAAAAATTATCACGCCCGGTTACACGCTTTCTGAAGACGAATCGTCTATAACTTATTCCAAGAACGAGGACGATATAACGGTTAATGTTAAGGGCGTTAAGTCTAAAAATGGTCTTAGCATAGACGGCACGACGGTTACGGTTGCAAACTCTGCGCTCAATAAGAAAACAGTTACAATCGACAAAGGTTATTCCCTCGCGCTTGCCGATAATGTTGCCAAATCCAAGACGACAAAAAGTTGGAGCTACAGCAATTCGACTGCGACACTCAAGCGGACGATTTCAACGGGCTATTCTCTCGCCGATGATGAATCTTCTATTGCCTATTACAAACAAGGCACTGCAACTTTGGCGACAATTAAAGGCGCGAAAAAAACAAGCGGACTAACTGCCGACGACAATGTTATCACGCTAAAAAATGCCGCTCTCAACAAAAAGGTAACAATCAGCGGCAGTTATGAATTTGATTTCGCGGCAGATTATAAAAAAGCGTCGATTGTCGCTTCCGGTAACGAGGATACAATTACAACTCGCGGCGATAATATTTCCGTCAACGGCGGCGCGGGCAATGATGTTATAAAAATTTTGGGCGCGTCGACTAGCATAAACGGCGGCACGGGCAACGACTCCATAACGAGTAACGGCGCGGGCAATATTTTCGTTTACGCGGCGGGCGACGGCAACGACGTTATTACCAATTACGCCGAAGAGGACAAAATTAAAATTACGTCCGGTAAAGTCAGCAAAAAGACTACTAAAGGCAATGATGTTATCTTGACAATCGGCGATGGAAAAATTACCGTCAAAAATGCAAAAGGCAAGCTGGTAACTTATATCACTGAAAACGGTATCGAGTATACCTACCCCGAAAGTGTTAAGTTTAACAGTAAAATTACGTCGGCGACGCTTTTAAATACCTTTACGAAGAATACGTTTAACGTTGCTGATTATGGAAGCTTGCTAAATACGGTAAACGCCTCAGCAGTCACTCACAATATAAATATCACCGGCAATAAGGAAGCAAACAAAATTATCGGCAGTTCGCAAGACGATTTGATTGACGGCGGAGCCGGAGCCGATACCCTAGACGGCGGCGCGGGCAATGATTCAATCTTCGGCGGCGCGGGCAATGATTCAATCTTCGGCGGCGCGGGCAATGATAGTTTAACTGGCGGCGCGGGGGCTGACGTTTTTGTTTACAGCTCCGGCGACGGCAACGACCTTATCACCGACTACAAAGAAGAAGATAAAATACAATTCTTGTCCGGCACGCCAAAGATTTCGACAAAGAAGGATGACGTAATCTTTACGGTCGGGAGCGGCAAGATAACAGTTGCGGGCGGCAAAGACAAAATTATAACTTACGTCGACAGCAAAGGCGTTGAGTACACCTTCCCGAAGGTTGTAGAATTCAATAAAAGTGGCACAACTGTTAAAGTTCTGGCGAATTACAATAAAGACAGTTTCAACGTTGCTGACTATGAAGACGGCGACGCGGTTAAAACTATTAATGCCTCGCTCGTCAAACACGACTTGAATATCACGGCTAATAAGCTCGCCAACAAAATTACCGGCACGAGCGAAGACGACAAAATTGACGGCGGCGCAGGCAAGGATACAATTCTCGGCGGCGACGGTAACGACAAAATTGACGGCGGCGCAGGTAACGATTCAATTAGCGGCGGCGCGGGCAACGACAATTTAACAGGTGGCGACGGCTCTGATATTTTTGTCTACAGCGAGGGCGACGGCAACGACACTATCACTGATTACGCCGAAGACGACAAAATACGCTTTTTAACTGGCACGGCGAAGGCTACTACTAAGAAAAATGACGTAATCTTTACGGTCGGGAGCGGCAAAATCACTGTTAAAGGCGGCAAAAATAAAATTATAACCTGCATTGACAGCAAAGGCGTCGAGTACACCTACCCGAAGATTTTAACTTATAATGAAGACAATACGTCTGTTAAAATTTTGGCGGCGTATAACAAGAACAGCTTTAATATGGTTAATTATGGCGACGAACTCTATACAGTTAACGCCTCTGCCGTAAAACATGACATAAGTATTACGGGCAACAAAGAGGCAAATAAAATTACCGGCAGTTCTCAAGACGATTTGATTGACGGCGCGGGAGGAACTGACACTCTTGAGGGCGGCAAGGGTAACGACACACTAATTGGCGGCAAAGGTAACGATAAACTCTACGGCGGCAAGGGTGCTGACTCACTTTGGGGCGGCGCGGGCAATGATACGCTTTTCGGTGGCGACGATGCAGATATTTTCGTTTTCAACGGCGAGGGCAAAGACGTTATCGCGGATTTTGCGGAGATTGATACAATTATGGTGCTTAACGGCAAAGTCGGCGATTACAGCGCACGTAAAGGCAATGTCACCTTCGAGGTTGGTAATGGTTCAATCGTCGTGCAGGGCGGCGCAGATAAATATATCGAACTCGTTAACGGCTCCGGTAACCGTATCAGCCATTACTCGCCTAAGTTATCTTAAAGAAAAAATTCATATATGTTAAAAATTTAAACGGTCGGGAAAAATTTTTCTCGACCGTCTTTAATTGTCAGCCTGTAATTGGCTAGTAGGTTAAATCATTTCGCTTGAGTAATCACGCGGCACGCTGAAAATATTTTTGTGAGAAACCCACGCACCTGCCGCTATATCAGCCGCCGCCTCGCCAATAATCTCTCCGTACTTGAAAATTTTTTCGCCTTTAGCAATTTTTTTCAGCGCGACTTTGTGCCAAATTGGAATATCCTCGACGCAAATAATTTCTTCGCCGCCGAGAATTTTAATCTTGTTGCTCGCCGCTACCGCCGAAGTGCAAGTTGCGACGTTATCTTTTTTATCAAGCAAAATTGCGTTCGTCATGACGCTTCACCGCCCGCCAACTTGAATAAATCTTCGACGGTTTGAGCGGATTTAATTTGTTCGGGCGCGAGCCTTATTCCCAATTTTGAATCGCAGAACGAAAAGAACGATACCATGCTCAACGAGTCCCAATCTTCCACGTCAGCCAGTTTCGTCGACAAATTTAATTCGGCGTCCGTGTCCATTAAGTCTGCAATTTTTTTAACGAATTCTTCAGCTGTCATAAAATTTTCCTCCTAAATTTCGATTGCTGGGTTGCCAAAAACGGTTGTGCCTACGCAGACTTTTTTTAATACGACACAGCCCGCGCCGACCGTTGAGCCGTCGCCGACTTTAGCTTTTGGAAGAATTACCGCGCCGCTCCCGATAAAAACTTCCGCGCCAATTTTACAGCCGCCAGAAATCGCGACATGCGGCATTATGCAACTAAAATCTTTAATTTGCGCGTCGTGCCCGATAATCGTCTGGGCGTTCACAGCAACAAAGTCACCAATTTGTGCCCGTTCACTTATCCCGACGAACGGAGAAATTATCACGCCGCGACCGATTTGCGCCGTCGGAACAATTTCTGCAAGCGTGTTGATAATGTTGATGAATTCGCCGCCGCGAGCCAAAATTTTTTCGACGAGAACTTTACGCGCCTTAGGCGAACCGACCGCGCAAGTAAACACATCGTCCGCGCAGATTTCGTAAGTGTTCACGTCGCCCAAAACTTTAGCGGGCAAAAGTTTATAAGCCGCCGCCTCAAGCTTAATATCGCCGTCGAGAAAACCTTTTATCTGCCAGTCGACGCCAAAGCCTAAAGCTTTTTGCGCGTGCCAATAAACTTCGCGGGCAAAACCTCCAGTTCCAATTATTACTAAATTTTTCATTAACTACCTCCGAAAATTTTTCTGTCAACAAAGAACGTTATCAGCGCGAAAAAAATTACTCCGCCGATAATCAACAGCATAAACAACGGCGCAATTAAATCCGTCGCGGGCGTCGCAAAAATATGCTTCATTAAAATTCGGTCGAGGACGCGATTAAAGAACAATCCGAACGCCCCGATTATTGATAACGCCGCGATTGCCACGTTGAAAAAATTTTTTACGTTGGAAAATCGTTGTCGTAATTCCTGCGCGTGAAGTCCGACGTGCGCTCCAATTAAAATTATCATCATGTAAGGTATTGCGACGTGCAGTTGATGAATCGTCATGTTGCGCCGCAATTCAAAGCTCACCGCGTCCGTAAAAAGATAATTCGACATGCACACGCCCGCGAATAAAATTATCGCCGCGCCAATCGCCAATGCAAAATCTATCGTGACGATAAAAATTTTTCGCGGCGTCATTTTTTTGAACAGCGACTTAAAACGACGAAAATTTATCGCGACGTGTAAGACAATCGCCAAAGCCATTGCAACGCCTAAAATTTCATGTAAAACTTTTGGCAGGTAATGAAAGCTCAACTCTGCAACGAACAG
>CAMJKR010000211.1 GCA_946406415.1 uncultured Selenomonadales bacterium
GGGCATACCCTTGCCGCTGAACAGAAATTTAATTTCGTCTTTGAGTGAATTTATAAAGCCCATGCCATCACTTAAAATTCTATCGTTACAGTTTGTCCCGCCAAAACTTTTTCCGGCTCGTCAATGTAAATGCGCACTTGGAACGCCGATAAATCAGCTTGACCCTTTTCGCGTGACTGTCTTAAATCTGCAAAGCCTGGAGCTTGCGTTAAAAGCCGAATAGTTCCGCGAACTTTTTTATTGTCGGCGACTGTCTTGCAAATTATTTCGTCGCCCTCGCGCAGATTAACCGCTTGCTCCTCCGATAAATAAATGTCGTAATAAATTCGCTTTGATTCGAGTAAAATTACTGGCACGTTCGGAGCAATCATTTCGCCCTGCTTTTGAAGGATTGATAAAATTTTTCCGTCTTCCGGCGCGTGCAATGTTAATCTGGACTTTGCGACTTCCAATTCTTTAAGCTGAACTTCCAAAAATTTTTTCTGTTGAGTTAATGCGGCGATGTCGTTTTGAATATTTTCTGCTGTAGCGCGTTCCTGTTGGATTGTCGGCAAATTTAATGAATCCGTTGCGCCCGTATCCGTTATACCCGCCAAAAGTCTGTTGAGTAGTTGCTGTTGAGTGTCGACGTTAGCTTTTGCCACGTTGAGAGCCATTGTTGCATCGTCGAGTTGAGCCTTTGCAATCGCGCCCTCTTTAAAAAGTTCCGTTTTGCGTTTAAAGTCGAGTTCTGCGTTGGAAAGCGTCGCTTGAGCCGCTGAAACTGCGCCGCGTTGGCTGTCGATTTGCCGGAAAGATTGTTGCTCGTCGTTGGTAACTTTGAAAAGACTTGTGCGCATGTTGCCCGAAGTCGAATTAATTTGCGCGTCGAGTTGGGCGATTTGCGCCCGCAATTTTTCAATCGCCAAATTTGTATCCGTCGCGTCGAGTTCCATGACGACTTGACCGGCTTTGACTTCCTGACCTTCGCGAACTGCCTCGTTAATCAATCGCCCGCCAACAGAATCAAACGACAATTTTATTTGCTCCGCCGTCAAAATGCCGTCCTTTTTTTGCGTCGCCAGAAAAACTGCGTCGTTGCCGCGATACATCAAAACTACGCCGCTAATTATCAGCAACGCGATAAATAAAATTCCTGCCCGAATTGCCTTGCGTCTTGCGCCCATAAAAATTCCTCCGTTGAGATTTTTTATTATTTTATCAAATTGGCGGCGGGCAATGTAATAGCCAACGCAAAAAAAAACCGCTCAACTTATCGAGCGGAGAAATTTTACGTAAAATTATTTCGTTAAAAGATCTGTGATTTTGTTGGCGAATTCAGCGGGATTGTTCGGAAGGACGCCTTCAATCATCAGTGCCAACGAGTAAAGCGTTGTGCACAGGTCTTTAAATTCGGGCATGTCCTTGCCGCTTTCGTGCAAGCCTTCCAACTTTTTAAATACGGCGTGATTCGGGTTGAGTTCTAAAATTTGCGTCGCCTTGAACAGCGGATTATTCATTGACGCAAAAGTTTTTTCCATTGTCAGCGAAGGTCCGCCCTCGCCCGTAACTAAGCAAACCGCGCCCGATTTAAGCCGCGAAGTCAGCCGAACTTCCTTAACATTGTCGCCGATTGCCTCTTTAACGTCTTTAAGTAAATCCTCGTGCGTCTTGGCAATCTCTTCGACTTCCGCCTTAACTTTTTGCGATTCAGCGTCATCAAGCTCAAAGTTTTCGCGGGTTATCGACTGGAAATCTTTATCAGCATAGTTGCGCAAAGCCTCAATCGTAAACTCGTCGACGGGGTCGGTTAAATAAATTACCTCCAGCCCGCGTTCGCGCAACAATTCCATTTGCGGGAGTTGTTCAATCGCCGCTGAATCATTGCCCGCCGCCACGTAAATTTTTTTCTGGAAATCGGGCATTCTCGCGACGTACTCGGCAAGCGTTGAAAATTTTCCTTCGTGCGACGTTTGGAACAGGAGCAAATCTTTCAAGCTGTCTTTAAGTTTCGTATCGAACATGCTGTTGTACACGCCGATTTTTATTGACTTGCCGAATTGCGCCCAAAACTCCTCGTATTTGGCGCGGTCGTCTTTAAGCATTTTAGCCAGTTGCTTTTGAATATTTTTTTCTAAAGCCTTGCCGATAACTTTAACTTCGCGGCTCTGTTGAAGAATTTCGCGGGAAATATTCAGCGGCAAATCGGGCGAATCAACCAAACCTTTGACGAAACGCAAATAATCCGGCAGAAAATCTTTGCACTTGTCCATAATGAAAACGTGCCGCGAATAAAGTTGCAAGCCCGCTTCATAATCCGAGTAATAAAGATTCTGCGCGGCGCGTTTAGGTATGCAAAGGAGCGCGGTATATTCTACGGTGCCTTCCGCCTTGACGTGGAAAATCTCAAGCGGAGCCTCCCACTCGTGCAGTTGATGTTTAAAAAATTCGTCGTACTCTTCGCGAGTAATTTCAGATTTGGGGCGCGTCCAAAGCGGCTTCATGGAATTAACCGTGCGGATTTCAATCGTCGGCTCCTCTTCCGGCTTACCTTTAACCTCAAAATTCATCTTAATTGGATAGCGCACGAAGTCCGAATACTTTTTAACGAGCCGTTCAATTTCGTACACGTCAGTAAAGTTGTATTCGTCATCGCCGCAAAATTCTTTCTTGAGGTGCAAAATAATCGTCGTGCCGTGCGAATCTTTATCGCAATCGTCAAGTTCGTATTCGCCCGCGCCGTCAGACGTCCACTTAACAGCAGAATCAGTGCCGGCTTTGCGCGTGATGAGTTCGACTTTATCGGCGACAATGAACGCGGAATAAAATCCTACGCCGAATTGCCCGATAAGTTCTTGAGCCGCCGCGCCGCTTGCCTCGCGCAACTTGTCGAGAAAATCTTTCGTGCCGCTCTTGGCGATTGTGCCAATATTCGTAATAACTTCGTCGCGTGTCATGCCAATGCCATTATCGGAAATTGTAATGGTTTTCGTTGCGGCGTCGGGAACGATAAAAATTTCGGGTTCAGCGTCGCCGGCAAGTTCAGAGTTCGTTAGCGATTCGATACGCAATTTATCCAAAGCGTCGCTGGCGTTCGAGATTAATTCGCGCAAGAAAATTTCCTTGTTCGTGTAAATCGAATTAACAACCAAATCAAGCAGACGTTTAGTTTCTGCTTGGAACTGCATTTTTTCAATTGCCATAAAAATTCCTCCTATCTATTTGAGTACAGCATAAATGACGGCGAGCGCAATCCCGACCGTCGAAATGTTTGCAATGGAAATGTGTTCTGTTGAAGATTTTATTTCTTTGTGCAAGTCGTCGATTTTGTCGGCAAGCTTGTCGATTTTTTCATCTTGTTTTTCCAAGCGTTTTTCTATTCTATCCATACGCGTTTCAATTCTGTCCATGCGCTGATTTAATTCTTTGCGCGTGTCTTTGACTTCGGCTTTAGTATCTTGCAGTTGTTCCCAAAGCAGTTCATTGTAGGTTGGGCGTTCGCGCGTTTGACTTTTTCCGTTGAGTTGCGGCGGCGGCATAAAAACTCCTCCCTGCAAAAAAAATTTGGACGAGCAACTGCCCGCCCGCAATTTAGCTGATAGCTTTTAGCTAGTAATTTTATTTAAAAAGCAAACTAACCGAGCGGTGAGCTTGAATGTTCAAAATAACGTCGCCAATAGCCGGAGCCATACTTAGCACAGTAATTTTCGGCGAATGTTTTTCGGGCGGCAAAGCAATCGTATCAGTAATTACGAGTTGTTCCATAGCGGAATTGCCGATTTTCTCAACGGCGTTTTTGCTTAATACCGCATGAGTACACGCGGCAATAACTTTTTTCGCGCCGAGTTTCTTTAAAGCCTTCGCGCCCTCGCAAAGACTGCCCGCCGTGTCGACAATATCATCAACCATAAGCGCAATTTTGCCGTCAACCTCGCCGATAATGCTCATGACTTCCGCCTCACCGGGACGCGGTCGCCGCTTTTCGATAATCGCAATCGGAGCTTTAAGATAATCCGCCAATTCCCTAGCACGAGTGACGCCGCCTAAGTCGGGCGAAACAACAACTAAATCGTCGCCAAAATCGCGTCCACGAAAATAATCGGCTAAAACGGGAGCCGCCTTGAGGTGGTCAACAGGAATATCGAAGAACCCTTGAATTTGCCCCGCGTGCAAGTCAACAGTCAAAACACGCGACATACCAGCCGCAACCATTAAATTAGCAACAAGTTTTGCGGAAATTGGCTCGCGTCCCCGAGTTTTTCTGTCTTGACGAGCATAAGCGTAATAGGGAACGACGGCGGTTATTGAGTGCGCCGAAGCCCGCTTGCAAGCGTCCGTCATAATCAGCAAATCCATTAAGTTATCGTTAACGGGTTGGCTCGTCGGCTGAACGATAAAAATATCTTTGCCGCGAATGCTGTCGCTAATCATAACTTGCGATTCGCCGTTGTTAAAGCGTCCAACGAACGTATCGAAAATTTTTACGCCAATATGGTCGGCGATTTTCTGTGCAAGTTCGGGATTAGCGTTTCCCGTCATCAAACAGAGGTTACTAATCGTGTTGCCGTTAATGCTCACTTTCAACAGCTCCTCTTTTTAGTGATTAGACTTTTTAACCACCAATTATTAATTTTTCCGTTTATCGTTCCAGACTTCGATATTAGTTTGACGGGCGCGGGCAACAGCAAGATTGCCTTTTGGCACGTCCTTAGTTATCGTAGAGCCTGCCGCGATATATGCGCCCTCCTCCACATTGACCGGCGCAACGAGATTTGTATTGCAACCGATAAAAGCGTTGTCGCCAATCGTCGTGCGGAATTTCTGTTTACCGTCGTAATTGCAAGTAACGGAGCCGCAACCGACGTTGACGCCGCTACC
>CAMJKR010000212.1 GCA_946406415.1 uncultured Selenomonadales bacterium
AGAAATGCAAAAACGTGGAGCTGATGTACGTATAATTTGGGGATTAAATGGCGTAAAAGAATTGCTAACCTATATCGAAGGAAGGGATGCACAATGAAATTTACCCCGTATCCATACCAACAATTCTGTATCGACAGCGTAATTTACAACAAAGCCGTTGGTCTTTTGCTTGATATGGGTCTCGGCAAAACCGTTATTACGCTTACTGCTATTCATGAACTTCGCTACAATCGTTGGGAGGTTTCTAAGCCTCTGATTATTGCGCCTAAAAAAGTTGCTGAGGCGACGTGGACAACAGAGGCGAGGAAATGGGAGCATTTGAAAATGCTGCGTATCGTTCCTATTTTAGGCTCTATTCAACAACGACTTCGAGCTTTAGCGACACCTGCAGACGTTTACGTTATTAACAGGGAAAATACGCAGTGGCTTGTTGAACATTTTAAAAATGCGTGGCCATTTGATATGGTCGTGCTAGATGAAAGTTCAAGTTTCAAAAATAGTAGAAGTAAAAGATTTAAAGCTTTGCGTCTGGTACGTAACAGAATCAAAAGAATCGTTGAATTAACTGGTACACCGGCAAGCAATGGGCTTGAAGATTTATGGGCGCAGATTTATTTGCTTGATAGCGGAGCAAGGCTTGGCACAACTCTTGGCGCGTATCGCGACAAATACTTTATTCCCGGTCGCCGTAATCAAATGACGATTTTCGATTATAAACCTAAAGAAGGTAGCTTTGAAATGATTAAGCAAGCTATCAGCGACATTTGTATCAGCATGAAAGCCAGTGACTATCTTACTTTGCCCAAAGTTATATACAATGATATTCCAGTAGCTTTAAACACTCGTGCTCAAAAGTTGTATACTGAACTTGAAACGGAACTTCTTTTACAAATTGATGAAGATACAATTACGGCGGGGAGCGCAGGGGTGCTCACAGGAAAATTATTACAGTTGTGCAATGGTGCGATTTACAATGAAAATAAAAAGCCTGTAGTAATTCATGATTGCAAAATTGAGGCATTTCTTGAACTTGTTGAACAACTTAATGGGCAACACTCTCTCGTATTCTATAATTTTCAGCACGATCGCGATCGGATACTTAAAGCACTTGCAAAATCAAGACTTCGCGTCCGCGTATATTCTCGTCCGAAAGACGAAATGGATTGGAATAATGGCGAAATTGATATTTTGCTGGCGCACCCTGCAAGTTGCGGTTATGGATTGAATTTACAGCGGGGTGGTTATAATGCCATTTGGTTCGGTTTAACTTGGAGTTTAGAGCAATATGAGCAAGCTAATAAACGACTGCATCGTCAAGGACAGGAGTACCCTGTTGTGATTCACCATTTGATAGTTCAAAATGGAATGGATGAATCTGTTATTGACGCTCTCAAAAGTAAAAGCGATATGCAAAATGCTCTTATGTCGGCTCTCAAAGCGAAGATTACGCAGTTAAAAAAGAAAGGATGACTATCATGCTTACAGCTAAAATTGAAGAAATTGCTCGCGTAGCCGCGTTAGCAGTCCTAAATAAAAAAGAGGAGATAATCAGCAATGAATTTGACGCTCGTTATCATGATGTCAAGCTCTTGATGCGTAACTACCGCAGATTGAAAATTCACTATTCCAATATTTCTGCTGAATTTTTAGAGGTAAGTTCTATTTGTTCTCTTCGCCACAAAACTAAATTAATGATGAGCCATGTCGATAAGATGTTAATCGCTTATAAAGCACTTTGTGAATCGTCAAGTATTTCGGAAGAACTTCGCAGATGGAATGCTTTATATTTGCGCTATATTGCGGAGGAACAGTTAACTATCGACGATATTGCTTGCCAATTATTTATTGAAAAACGCACCTATTATCGAGATATTAATCGGGCACTTATGGACTTAGCCGTTTTGCTTTTTGGCATTGAAGCTATCGGCACTTGGAAACCCAAAAGAAACGCTTGACGCCAAGTTCTTAATAATGTAATATTCACTCGGAGCGTTCTGAGGATTGGTTCGTACATACACTCAGACAAACGATAGCCTCCGGTCTTACGCCGTGAGGCTATTCGTTCAGTTAGGCGGGTGGTTATTATTGAAATCTTACAAGACTGTAGATGAGCAAATAAGTCTTTTAAAATCTCGAAAAATGCTTTTTCCTGATGAGCGTTTGGCGCGTATGGTTCTTAAGTATGAAGGCTATTATTCTATTGTGAACGGCTACAAAGCTCCATTTCTTGATTCAACTATGCAAGAAGATATTTACAAAAGCGGTACAACCTTCAATGAATTAGTTGCGTTGAGTTCGTTTGACAGGAAATTACGAGAAATACTTTTACCGGAATTATTGAGGATAGAGCACAGTATAAAAAATTGTGTGGTTGATAATTTTTCGCGCAATCATGGTCACGACCACACGTCATATCTTCGCCCTGATTCTTTTAACGCCACGGGTTTCAAAAATTTTAAACGAGTGAACACGTTAATTTTTGAACTGCTAAAGCTCATTGACAAACAAAGCCAAACACACGGGGCTATAAAACACTATCTCGATAAATACGGAAGTGTTCCTTTGTGGGTTTTAGCAAAAGTAATGACTTTCGGAAAGCTAAATTCTTTTTACGGCTGTATGTTCCGGAACGAAAAAGAAGCAGTGTCGCGACAATTCAAGTTGAAGAGCGAGAAATTCAAATCATTGATTGATTTTATGGCGGTCTTTCGTAATAAATGCGCCCACGACGAAAGAATATATTGTTACATAAAAGATCAAGATAAGCCGCGTCCTATTCCGAATTTAATAATTCACGAACGAATTGGTATACCAAAAAATGAAAAAGGCTACAAATACGGAACTCAAGATATTTTGGCACTTTTAATATCGATGAAATATTTTTTGCAAGGCGACAGATACCGAACTCTTATTCGCCGAATTGATTATGCCTTAAATCAAAAATTATCTAGCCGTTTAAAAACTATTCCTTGCTCAAATATAACGGCTATCATGGGTCTACTTGGAGATTGGAAAAATTTACCGTACATTGACCTACCTATTATCGATTAATTGTATTTAAGGAGAAATATTAATGCTGATTTTATCAAAACTCACGCGACTTCTAAAGGCGAAAGTACCAATGCCTTTATCCTTAGAGCGATAAAAGAAGCTATCGAACGCGACAATCAATAATTTAAGTTATCCCGCACGTTAATAATTCAAAGACCTTGATTAAGGTCTTTTTTTTATATTTTAAATTTTTCTTTTCAGGAATGTTTTTATAGCACTAGAAAAATTTTCTCGAAAAAATTTTAATAAGAAAAAGCCAGACGAAAGGAAGAAAAGAAAATGAAGAAAGAAAACCATTGGTACACGGAAGCCCTGCACGACGCGATTGTATATTACGAGTTCGAGGTCGACACGATCAAAGCAGAAATCGCCTATCTTGAAAGGGCAGTAAATCCACCGGCAACCTCAAGATGATCGCTGAACTTAAGACTGAACTTGTTGAGGCTGAAAATGATCTCGCTAGCGCAAAGCGTTATGTCGACAGCATGAAAAAATACGCGGCGTAAACCCCACCTGAAGAGAACCGGACGGCACCCGGTCGAAATCGCCCGAAATGGGCGGTCGTGGGAAGCCACAAATTAAAACTAGGAGGTTAAATAAAATGACAGAATTGAAGGAAAGCCGCTGAGTTAAAGTTCACGAGCCGAGACAGGCGAACTACGAATCCAAAGAAAACATCATGGACATCTTGATTGGTGAAAATCGTTGCCAAGCGATGTAACCTATACCGTGCCAGTCACAAGAAAGCCGCTTACTGGCTCGTTAAATATCTTGATTCGGCTGGTGCAACGCAGGTTCTTCACGAGATCGCCGGTCAAATTGAGATCGCAAGCAAAAACAAAAGCGACGTTAATTTGAACAACGAAAATTGGATCTGCCAGATCGAGAAAATGGATCAAGGCGTTTTCAAGGTTCAGTTGATTTGGACGCCGAGCGAGCCTGTCACCAAAAAACAAAAGCCCACTAAAGTAAGCGAAAAGAAAAACCCCACCTGATGAGAACCGAGTGCTAATCGGTCGAAACCGCCCGAAAGGGCGGTCGTGGGAAGCCGCTAAACTAACATTTTGAGTATTTGAAAGGAGGGTTTTATATGGAATTCAGTATTAACGCTCGAACAGGTCGTATAAGCCGTGCAAAACACAGAGATATGGACGAGCAAATTCAAGTCTGTATCACCGGTGGTTGCACTGAAGGTCATGTTGATGCTGGTCGCACGGTTTATCGCAGGATTGGTAGTATGAAGATTATCAATACTCCTAAAACATACACCATCTACGGCGAAGCCAATCCGGAAACAATAACCGCTCTACGCAAAGTTCTGATTAAGTTTGGTTGCAAATTCACTTAAAAGAGGAGCGAAGTTTTATGAAAATGGCTGCCAAAGTTTTACTTACAGTAGCAAATGAACTTGCCGAAAAAGCAAAAAGTAGTTTACCAAACCTGCGCGGCGGCGAAGAAGTTACGCGGGAATGGTTTAATAATGCGGTATATCGCAGAGAAACCATATTTGAAAACAAAATTTTTCATGCAGGATATGATTTTCGTGAAAGGACGGTAATTTAAATAACAAATGTACAGATTTTTAGCCACCCCGAATTTGGGGGCGTGCGTGTCGTCGAACTGAACGGCGAAGCGTTCTTCGTTGGTCGCGATGTTGCAATAGCGTTGGGATACTCAAATCCGCGTGACGCCTTAGCAAAGCACGTACCTGACAAATATAAAAGGGAGTCGCAAATCGCGATACCCTCTGGGGTACAAAATATGACAGTCATCAATGAAGCAGGGCTGTACAAACTTATCTTCGC
>CAMJKR010000213.1 GCA_946406415.1 uncultured Selenomonadales bacterium
ATCAGTGCAAGTGCTTCATTTTTCGACAAAGTTATTGATTCAAGACGACTCGGCGCGGGCAATTTCTCTCCGTCTTCGAGCATACCATAAATATGCAGTGACAAACCCTCGCGAGCATTTTGAAAAGCTTGCAAATAATTATCGCCGCATGGTAAACAACCTGGCAAATCAGGAAAAAGAATTGAAATGCCGTTTGCATATTCACTGAACACAGCGGGATAAATGTACTTCATGCAAAATCACTCCTCACTTAAATTTCAAACCAGATTGCCGCTCAATATTTTTCAAAGTACCGAGCGGAATATCTTTTTTAGGATGAGTTACGGTTACGCGCCCTTTTTTGAAAGGATGCTTGAATTGGTAATGGTCGCCTCTGCAATTTACTTCATACCAGCCGGCTTTCTTAAGCAGAGCAATGACCTCATTTGACGAATAACTTTTCATGATTTCCTCCTAAAATTGTTGTTTATTGTATCAAAAAATATCCTTAACTGCAATGCAGGAAAATCGTTAAGCTAGAAGAATCACGGTTTAGGCTTTTTTAAGGAGTGAAGAATTTGGCAATACTTTCTGCAGATACAAAACGAATTTTGCGCCGCGTCGATTTTGCGCTGATTTTGTCGGCAACGGCGATAGTTATATACGGTTTAGTAACCATTTCTAGCGCAACACACATAAACACGCCCGGCGAAGAGCGATTTTGGTTTGTGCAACGTCAAGGGATATTCGCCGTCGTCAATGCCGTCTTAGGAATTTTATTCATGAATTTTGATTATCGAGGG
Organism: uncultured Selenomonadales bacterium; assembly: GCA_946406415.1. Taxonomy (GTDB): domain Bacteria; phylum Bacillota; class Negativicutes; order Selenomonadales; family Selenomonadaceae; genus Quinella. Next base: position 783 of record CAMJKR010000213.1, read on the forward strand.
CTAAGTCAGCACGGCAAGAAATTATACGTTTTTAACTTGATAATGCTCGTTGCGGTCATGTTATTTGGACACGCGGCATTGGGCGCACAACGTTGGATACAAATCGGACCGATAAGCGTACAGCCGTCAGAGTTCTCAAAGCTAATCATGATAATTTGCATGGCGTCGGTTTTAGAAGAGCGCATGGGCAAATTGAATTCACTACAAGATATTTTGCCAATCGCGTTTTATGTAGGCGTTCCGTTTATCTTAGTGTTAAAGCAACCGGATTTGGGCACGTCGTTGGTATTCATGGCAATTTTTTTCGGAATGGTAATTGCGTGCGGCATGCCTTGGAAATATTTTTTCGGGATAATTTTCGCGGGGATAGCGGCGTTCCCGTTGTTGTGGCAATTCATGAAAGATTATCAGAAAATGCGAATCATGGTTTTCATAGATCCGAATGTTGACCCGTTGGGGAGCGGCTATCACATAATCCAATCGAAAATTGCAATCGGTTCGGGCATGTTATTCGGCAAAGGACTTTTCGAGGGAACGCAGAGCCAACTGAATTTTTTGCCGGAGAATCACACTGATTTTATTTTTGCGGTGGTCGGCGAGGAACTTGGCTTTGTGGGAGCAGTTATACTTTTGCTGTTGTACTTAATTGTATTTTGGCGCGGAATAATTATCGCAAAAGAGGCGGGCGACGTATTTGGGCGGTTGCTTGCAGTCGGGATAACTTCAATGCTGGCGTTCCATGTGCTGGTTAATGTGGGAATGACAACGGGAATAATGCCGGTAACGGGAATTCCCTTGCCGCTGATGAGCTACGGAATTAGCTCGTTGACGACGAACATTTTAGCAATAGCAATCCTTTTGAACATAAACATGCATAAACAAAAATTCTTATGGTGATGACGATGAATCTTTACGAACTGATGAAACCGGCGCGATATACGGGCGGCGAATTTAATAGCGTTATAAAAAATTTTGACGAGACCGCTTGCCGAATCGTTTTGGCGTTGCCTGATGTTTACGAGGTCGGCATGTCGAATTTGGGCTTGGCGATTTTGTATTCGATACTTAATCGCCGCGCAGATACCCTTTGCGAACGAATTTATGCGCCGTGGATAGACGCTGAAGCCGTTATGCGCGAGGAAAATATAAAATTATTTGCGCTTGAATCAAAACGACCTGCGCGGGATTTTGACTTCTTGGGATTTTCTCTGCAATACGAAATGATTTATACAAACGTCCTTAACATGCTTGACCTTGCGAAAATTTCTTTGCACAGTTGGGAGCGCGTTGAAGACGAACCTTTTATAATTGGCGGCGGACCTTGCGTTTACAACGTGGAGCCTGTCGCAGATTTTTTTGATTTTTTTATTGTCGGCGAGGCGGAGGAAGTTTTCGGCGAGGTCGTCAACGAATTCATTGCTTGGAAAAATTCCGGCAAGGTCGGCGGGCGAAAAAATTTTTTACGAAGACTGTTAAACGTTCGCGGAATTTACGTGCCGAGTTTTTATGAGCCGCTGTATTCGGGCGAAAAGTTTTTAGGTTTAAAAGTTTTGGAGGGAGCACCGCGAAAAATTTTAAAGCGCGTGGTTAAAAATTTCGATGAGACACCGACGGTTGATAATCCCGTTGTGCCGTTTATAGAAATTGTTCACGATAGGGCGATGCTGGAATTGTTTAGGGGTTGCAGTCGCAGCTGTCGATTTTGTCAAGCGGGCATGACTTATCGCCCCGTTCGCGAGCGCAAAACAGAAACTTTACGAGCTACAGCGCGGCGATTAATTGATTCGAGCGGTTGGGACGAAATTTCTTTAACGTCGCTTTCGAGTGCGGATTATTCGTGTCTTAGCCGATTGATTGACGATTTGCAAAACGACTTCCGCGCAGAAAAGGTAAGTTTTTCGTTGCCGAGCTTGAGGATAGACAGCTTTTCAATCGAGCTTGCAGAACGTGTTCAATCGGTGCGTAAAAGTGGTTTGACATTCGCGCCGGAGGCAGGGACGCAAAGATTGCGCGACGTGATAAATAAAAACGTGACGGAAGAAAATTTATTGGAGGCTTGCAGTGCGGCGTTCGCTAAAGGTTGGCGTGCAGTCAAGTTATATTTTATGATGGGCTTGCCGACGGAAACTGACGAAGACATTGCGGGCATAGCTGACTTGGCAAAAAAAGTTGCGAACCTTAAACGCGGCGTCAAAGTTACAATCAGCGTGTCATGTTTTGTTCCTAAGCCGTGGACGCCGTTTCAATGGGCGGCGCAAATTTCGGCGGCAGAATTCGAGCGACGGCAACAACTCTTAAAAAATTTAATCACGAACAGGGCGATAACTTACAATTACCACAACGCTAAACTTTCTGTGTTGGAGGGCGCGTTGGCTCGTGGCGATAGACGACTTGCCAAAGTTATCGAGGCGGCTTGGAAGTTGGGTGCGAAATTTGACGGCTGGAGCGATTTATTTAAGCCAGACATTTGGGCGGCGGCGTTCGAGGCTTGCAAAATAAATCTCGAATACTACAGCGGGCGTGAACGTGATTTTTGGGAGCCGTTAGCGTGGGAGCATACTTCGCCGGGCGTCGACAAAAATTTTCTGCTTGCAGAGTGGGAAAAATCTCAAGCCGGTGAAATTACTCGCGACTGTCGACGGACGAGTTGCACGGGTTGCGGCGTCTGCATGAATTTAGGAGCTAACGTCGTCGACTTTGACAAGGAAAAAAATAAAACTTCCAATACCCAAATTCTAACCACTAACCACCAACCACTAGCCACTAAATATCGTGCGCAGATTCGTAAGGGCGCGGAAATTGCTGTGCTAAGTCACCTTGATTATATGAACGTGTTCATGCGGGCGTTGCTGAGGAGCAAATTGCCGGCGGCTTGGAGCGAGGGTTTCAATCCGCATTTAAAAGTTTCGTTTGCAAGCGCGTTAAGCGTCGGTGTTACAAGCGATTGCGAATACGTAGACTTTGAATTGACTGCGCCGATTAACGAGCAAGAAGTTTTAAAAAGATTGAACGCACAACTTCCAAAGGGCGCGGAAATTTTGCGGTTAAAAAAATTACGCGGCAAAGTTCAACCGGTAATGTCGCTGGTAGACTTATCGCGCTATGAAGTTTGTTTGCCGTTCGATAAAAAATATTTGGACGCCGCGCAGATTTCAATAAAAAATTTCAACGCGACGCCCGAAATAAATTTTACGCGAATCACGCCAAAAAAGACGCGGGAGATTGAACTAAAAAAATATATCGCCGAGCCAGTTAAAATAACTTTATTCGACGCGGAAATTGTGATAAAGTTAGCGATAAGAATTACACCTACAGGTAGTGTCAAGCCGAGCGAAATTTTACAAGTCTTGCGCGAACGATTTAATTTCCCTGTCGACGTAACGAGTGCGCGGATAAATCGGACGGCACTTTTGAGCAAAGGAAAAAATTTATTGGGAGGAATATAAATGCAAACGATAATAGCCCCGTCGATACTTTCGGCGGATTTTGCACACCTAGCCGACGAGGTAAGAAAAGTCACGGCGGCGGGCGCGGAGTATGTACATGTTGACGTAATGGACGGGACTTTTGTACCGGAAATAACAATCGGGGCGGGCGTCGTCAAGAGCTTGCGCAAAGTCACTGAGGCAGTTTTGGACGTTCATTTAATGGTTGAACACCCCGAAACGCAACTGGAAAGTTTTGCAAAAGCGGGCGCGGACATTATAACTTTCCACGTGGAGGCAACGCGTCATCCGCACAGAGTGATTCAAAAAATCCACGAACTCGGTTGCAAGGCGGGCGTCGCACTCAATCCCGGCACGTCACTTTCCGCCGTTGAGGAACTCGTAGAAGATGCTGACATGATTTTGATTATGACAGTCAATCCTGGTTACGGCGGGCAGAAATTTATTGAATCAATGCTCGGCAAAATTCACATGCTTTATCACATGATAGAGGTCGTCGGAGAGCGGCTGCTCCTTCAGCGCGGAGCTCGCCCCCAATATGGAGGCCAGCGGCGTGCGGATATCGTGGGCGACGGCGCGCAGCAGATTGGCGCGGGTCTTCTCCCGGTCCGCCT
>CAMJKR010000214.1 GCA_946406415.1 uncultured Selenomonadales bacterium
GCAAAATGCGTTCGATTTTTTCCGGCTCAATCGCCGCGTCCGTCAACTTCCTGCACGAATAACGCGCCTTTGCCAATTCATAAAAACTCATAAACAAAACTCCTCTCAAAAATTTATTTTATATATTCGCCGCGAATATCTTCAGTCGGCGGGGCAATCGGATAATTGCCGGTAAAACACGCCGTGCAAATCGGACGCCCGCCCGTCATTTCGTTAAGACACTCAATCGGCAGATAGCCTAATGAATCCGCGCCAAGAATTTTACAAATTTCCTCGACGCTCCGATTGTGCGCAATTAATTGCTCGCAGTTCGGAATATCAATCCCAAAATAGCACGGGTGACAAAACGGCGGACTCGAAACGCGCACATGAACTTCAGCCGCGCCCGCCTCCCTTAACATGGAAATAATTTGTCCGCTCGTCGTGCCGCGAACAATCGAATCATCAATCATAACAATGCGCTTGCCGTTTACCACTTCGCGCAAAACATTCAGCTTAACCTTAACGCTTTGCATACGGCTTGACTGTTGCGGCTTAATAAAAGTTCTGCCAACGTAAGTATTTTTGGTAAAGGCAATGCCGTAAGGAATGCCCGACTCTATTGAGTAGCCGACTGCCGCCATATTGCCGCTTTCAGGGACACCAACAACTAAATCAGCTTCGACGGGGTGAGCACGCGCCAAAAGTTTACCGGCGATAATCCGCGATTGTGTGACATTCATGCCGTCAAAGGTCGTATCGGGGCGGCAAAAATAAATATACTCGAAGACACAACGCGCAGATTTTTCTTTGGGCAGAGCGAGTTCCATATTGGATTCAATTCTGCCGGTGTGAAAAATCGTAACGACTTCGCCAGGCTCCACGTCGCGAATAAATTCTGCGTCGATAGTTTCCAGCGCACATGTCTCCGAAGTAATTATATAAGCATTGTCGAGCTTGCCGATAACCAGCGGGCGAAATCCCCACGGGTCACGCGCTCCGATTAATTTACGTGGACTAGCAACAACCAGCGAATACGAGCCTTGAACTTTTTTTAAGGCGCGAATAACAGCTTCCTGCACGGAACGAGATTTAACCCGTTCGCGGGCAATGTGATAAGCAATAGTTTCGGTGTCAATCGTCGTTTGGAAAATCGCGCCGCCCGCTGCAAGTTCGCGCCGAAGTCGCGGGGCATTAACCAAATTTCCGTTGTGGGCAAGCATGAGCGTGCCTTTGATGTAAGCCAAGACGAGCGGTTGAGAATTTTCGGGAGTAGACGCGCCCGCTGTCGAATAGCGAACATGTCCGACGCCCAAATTGCCGTCGAGCGCGGCGATATTTTCCGCGTTGAAAACTTCATTGACGCGCCCTAAAGCTTTGTGGCAGAAAACTTTATCGCGCCTGATTGCCGTATCAGTTACCGCAATGCCTGCGCTTTCTTGCCCGCGATGTTGCAGAGCGTAAAGCCCGTAATAAATCGTAGTTGCCACGTCGCCGCCGTCAAGGTCGTACATGCCGAATACGCCGCACGATTCACCTGCTGAAGTCATTCCGAAATCCATTGCCGCCACCCCTTGTTTAGCTGTTAGCTGTTAGTGGTTAGCGATTAGTTTTTTTTCTAACAACTAGCCACTAACCACTAATCACTAACTTTGCGAGTCAATTATATTCAAGCGATTTGTCTTTGTCAAAATTTATGATAGCGTCGCAGGACTTTTTCCAAAGAAGTCACGCCCGCAACCGCGCCGACTTCCTCGACAGAACAGCTTGCCGCCGCGCAGGCAAATCGTCCGCATTCTTCAAGTTGCCAACCCTCCGACAAAGCGTATAAAAAGCCCGCCGCAAAACAATCGCCCGCGCCCGTCGTGTCTACAACTTTTTCAACGCGGCAAGCGGGAATTTCAATCTGCGCGGACTTCGTAGCGATTATACAACCTTTGCCGCCGCGCTTGACGACCGCACATTTCAAGCCGCAATCCAGTAACGCCGAAATATTTTTATAAACGTCAGTCTCGCCCGTCAACGTCGCAAGTTCCGCCTCGTTCGGGAAAAAACAATCCGCGCAGGAAAGTATCTTTGCTAAATCTTTTAAAGTTTCTCCGTTCTTGGCTCGCGTCGCGTCGAACGCCAAAATTCGCGGCTTAGATTTTATCCGCTTAAAAATTCTTTCCGTCGCGGCAATGTCTAACAGCGGCGATACAAACATGCTCGCCAAACAAACAATTTCTCCCATGCCGTCGACATGCGGCAAAATATCTTCCTCCGATAACTTACGTAGACTGCTCCCCTTATTTGTGATAAAGCGGCGTTCGCCCGTCGCATCAATAAGTACGACACTGGCACCCGTCGCCAAGCCCGTTTCAATTTTCACGTCGGAAATATCCACGCCATTTTCCGTTGCGTAGTTTAAAATTCTTTTGCCCGCGTCGTCGTCGCCAACTTTGTTAATCCACTGAACTTTTTTGCCCAGCCGCGAAAGGACAATCGCCTCGTTGAGTGCGTCGCCACCAAATGACATTTTTATAAACTCCACCGGCGTTGAACTTCGCGAAAAAATTTTCTCGTCGACTGCGCCAACTAAAATGTCCACGACGCCCGCTCCGATTATCGAAATTTCTTTTTTAGCCAAAATTATTCCCTCCATTATGTCGTTTGCCTTTTCGATTATAAATTTCCCGCGCAGGGGTGTCAACGCTTGCCTTTATCAGGAAAAAATCATGAGCGAAATTAATATGCCTTTCCTCAATTGTCCTTAACTGATATTTATGATTAGTGACAAGCCTTGAAATAAAGCCAATTTTGTGCCTAACTTTACTCAACTGTAATTTAGCGAAAATCAAACGCTGTGCAGACAAGAAAAAAAGTCTCCTCCACGTCGAGAAGAAGCTTTAATTTTAGTCGTATAAAATATTGCCGTTGAATTGCTTGCCGTCAATTATGAGTTTGTCGGTAAACTGCCACATATAACCTTTGAAGTCGTCGCGATAGAGTAACATGACAATATCGGCGTCTTGTTCGATTGAGCCGCTCTCGCGCAAGTCCGACAGTTGTGGCTTTTTTTCGGCTCGCATTTCTGTTGCTCGGCTTAGTTGACTTAATGCCAATATCGGTATATCAAGCTCGCGTGCCAACGATTTTAAGCCGCGCGACAGCTCCGACACTTCCTGAACGCGGTTTCCTTTGTACCGGTCATCGTACTGCATTAGTTGAAGGTAGTCGATAACGATTAAGCCCAGCCCATGTTCGCGTTTGATTTTTCGCGCCTTTATTTTGAGTTCCGTCAGCGTGATTCCCATTGTGTCATCTATGCACATTTTCAAATTGCTCAACTGGTCACCCGCTCGGAGCACTGCCGACCATTCCCCGTCTGTGAATACTCGATTTTGCACTCGGATTGAATTGATATGCGTTAACGAACTTATAAATCTTATTCCGAGTTCTGCTTGGCTCATTTCCAACGAGAATATCATAACATTGTGTCCGCTCGCCGCCTCTGTCAACTTTTTTTCTGTGTTCGCTGGGATTTCGGCGACAGTTGCTCTCTCTCCCATTGCCTCATCAATTAATTCTTGCCCAATTTCGATTAGGCGTCTAAGTTGCGCCTGTTCCTTAATTATGTCGGCATAATACGGAACCCGCCCTGTCTTGTGTTATAAATTATTCAGCAAGCCGTATAAATAACCGCGTGTCACACGCTTTAAGTTATCGCTCAATTCCAGCTCGTATTTTACAAGCAGTATATTTAGCGGCGTTACTGTGCCATGGAGTTTGACTAAAGCGCGATATATCAAGCGGTGTTCGGGCGATAAAAATCTTCTTCCTGCAAAACTTCTACGGCTTCTGATACTGCTACGCCACCTTTAAGCATAAGTGCGCTTAATAATTTTTTCTCGATTTCGATATCCGCTTTAGCGTCCTTTAGATTCATTTTAATCCTATCCTCGCAGGGTTTGGCTCCGTTCCTGCTTTACTTCAATTCTACTGTGAATTTGTCGGGAAGAATTTGCCCGCGCAAGCCCTCTAGCAATTCACCCGTCTCCGCGTAGTAAACCTTATCGCCGTCTATCGCCAAATTCTTTTTGAACGAATGCCATGCTACGCTTTCTTCCTGTGTGATTTTCACGTATTGCGGCAACGTCGACTTAACAAACTCAAGCAACGCTTTACTTTTGCCCGTCAATTTGCGATTGTCCACGTCGTAGAATTTCGGCTCTTGCTTTTGGAATTTGAGTTTGCCACTCGGTAACGGCAATGACTTGCGTCCTTCGGGTAGATTATCCGCGTATCGGCGAAGGGTTTCAGTTAAAACTGCTATATCCTGCCGCAACGGTTCGCATTTCAGCTTGCAGAGATTTTTAGCCACCGCGATTTTTTTCTGGTAATGTTCTTTGAATTCATCGCGCTCAACTTCTGCCGCCTTGATTTGCGCGTTGTATTGGTCTATCTGCTCCAATAAGTCATCGGCTTGCGTTTTAGTCAATTCCTCTGTCATGACACTATCTCCGCCTCAATTACTTCGCCCGTCTCCACGTCTAGCGTTGATTCTTCTTCGGGCAAATAAAGTTCGTCACGAGTTTGAACATTGCCGCCGTTGTCCACATAGGTGAACGTGTTTTTATCGACTACGCTCTGGTCTGCTTGAATTGCCTCCGCCATATCCGCCGACAAAATTCCCCACGCATTCAACAGCTTTTTTAAAACCGTTTTACTTGCCATTGCCTCAAAATTAGTTGTCCACGGCGAATAACTTTTGCCGTAGCTCTGCGAATACTTTTTGGCGTGCGCTTTGGATAATAGTCAATAAAGTGGACAAGAAATTAGAGAGAGGAGAAAAATTTAG
>CAMJKR010000215.1 GCA_946406415.1 uncultured Selenomonadales bacterium
TTCGTGTCCACTAATATACGTCTTTTTTTGTGTCCACTTTTATATTATATATCCACGTCGATACATTGGAAGCGGCACTGTGGTGCTTGTTGAATACAAAAGATTATAAAGCACTGGTATTAAAAGCGGTGAATCTTGGAGATGATACAGACACAGTAACAACAGTGGCAGGAGGTTTAGCAGGTATTTATTACGGAGTGGAAGAAATTCCAGAGGAATGGTTGTTAAAACTTCAGAATCGAGAATATTTGGAGGAGATAGCGAGTGGTTTTTTCCACTCCATTGGAATAGAGGTAGAGTGATGATTAAGTATAAAGATGTAATCGAATTTTGGAGATGCAAGAAGATTTCTTCAGTCAGTGAATTAGAGATAGCAATAAACGGGAAAATAATTTCACTGGCATATCATTCGGGCAAGCTTGAGAATGAGGCAATAACATATAACGACACAAGAGAAATTTTTGAGCATGACAGAGTGGTTAGCTATACTGGCGACTTACGAACACTGTTTGAAATCCGAAATGCGAAAGATGCATTTGTAGAATTGCTCGGAGCGTTTGAAAAGAAATTGCCGCTGGATGAAGATTTGATTTGTAAGTTTCATTATCAACTGACAAAGAACACGTATGATAAAAATCGGTGGGATGCAGGTGAACGACCAGGCAAATTTAAAATGCATGATTATGTAGTCGGTCGGGAAGAAGTAGGAGCGTTGCCGGAAGATGTGCCAATAGAAATATCGGAATTGCTCAAAGAGATAGCTGACTATAAAGGCGAAGAAATTTTAAAGGTCGGAGCATACTTTCATGTGAAGTTTGAGAATATTCATCCATTTGCCGATGGGAATGGCAGAACAGGACGATTAGCCTTGAATTATTATTTGTTGCAGAAAAATAGTCCACCGGTGATAATTCACGAGGAAGACAGGAAAAAGTATTTCGAGGCGTTGGAGGCTTGGGATAGTCGACAAGAGTTGGAGCCGATGAACATTTTTCTTCAAGAGCAGAGTATAAAGACGTGGGCGAAAAATTTATTAGCCTCTTGTAAATTCTGAAAGAAATCTGTAAAATATATGGAGCGGTCATTTAAAATGTCTCCGCTCCTTGTTCTTTTTTGCTTAGAAAAAATTTTTAAGGAATTGATTATATGAGTGAGAAGTTGGATAGATTTGTAAAATTACTAAAGGAAATTTTTGAGTTGGATAAATCTGACCTTGATTTTGGTATTTATCGTGTTCTAAATCTCCGTAAAGCACAGATTGAACAATTTCTTGCTCACAACCTGCCGCAGATGGTAAAAGAGACTTTGAAGCCGTTCGCTCAAAAAAGTAAGGAAGAAATTCGTGCGCAGATGTCACAAATAGAAATGTTTGTAAGTGAAATGGATATGACTGTGGACGAGCTTCCTGAAACTATGCCTAAAAAGAAGCAGTATAGGGAACTTCAAAAACAACTGGCGGAAGGTGCTGACCTTAACACACTGGAAACGGACGTATACTCTGCGTTGTATTCCTTTTTCAATCGCTATTATGAAGATGGAGATTTTATTTCTAAACGTCGCTATAAGGAAGATGTATACGCCATTCCTTATGAGGGCGAGGAAGTTAAACTCTACTGGGCGAATCAGGATCAGTATTATATTAAGACCAGTGAAAATTTTAAAGATTATACCTTTGTCTTTGACGGAATCAATGTTCATTTTCGTCTGGTGGACGCGACAATGGAGCAGGGTAATAACAAGGAGAGCAGGGATGGCAAGCGTACCTTTATGCTTTTTACGGAAGATGAGGAAAAATATCCCGGTCTAAAGAGATTTGAATACAATCCCGACTTGGCGGAGCTCGTGATTCGATTTGTTTATGATATTCCGGAGGATAAGAAAAAAAAGTACGCTGAAGAGAATTTTGACGCCATTACTACTTGGCTGATTTCTCTGCGACGCGCGGAACTGAATAGATTGATTTTGTCGAGTCCCAGTAGTAAAGATAATACCACCTTGCTGGAAAAGCACCTTAAACGCTATGTAGCAAAAAATACTTTTGATTATTTTATCCATAAGGACTTACATAAATTTTTGACTCGTGAGTTGGATTTCTTCATAAAGAGCGAGATAATGCATTTAGAGGATTTGGACACGGGCAATGAAGCTCATGTGAAAACTTATCTTTCTAAAGTAAAAGCCATTAAGCGTATCGGTAAGGTCATTATTGATTTTCTCTCGCAGATTGAGGATTTCCAAAAGAAGCTTTGGTTGAAGAAGAAATTTGTCGTCGAAACTGATTGGTGTATCACGTTGGATAAAATTGATGAATCTTTTTGGTCAACGATTATTGCCAATAAAGCACAGCTCAACGAGTGGATTGCATTGTACGCCATAGACGAGGCAGAAGATTGGACAAATCCTCCGACTGTTGATTTTTTGCGCCGCAATCAGAATCTCATTATAGATACTAAGCATTTTTCCGACGATTTCAAGTATGCCATATTGGAGAGTATTCCAGATTTGGACGAGCAGACAAACGGTCTGATGATTAACGGCGATAATTTTCATGTTCTGAATATGCTTCAAAGCAGATACCGCGAAAAAATTAAATGCGTTTATATTGACCCACCGTATAACACGAACTCCGCCCCTATTCTTTACAAGGACGGTTACAAAAACTCGGCGTGGATTTGCTTAATGGAAAACAGGTTTTACTTGTCGAAAATACTTTTGTCTGATGCTGGTGCGGTTTTCATTTCCATTGACGACAACGAACAAGCTAACTTGAAACTCCTCTGCGATGAAATTTTCGGTGCGAATAATTTTGTCGCGCACTGTTGCGTTAAGCGTTCGGGCGGTCGTCAAGCCAGCAAATTTTTCGCGGTCGTCAACGAGTATCTGATTTGTTATGCAAATAACATTCAGATTTTCACGGCGGGCGAAAACGTCAAGCTCAACGACAGTTATCCGAAATTCGACGCCGAGCGCGGTAGGCATTACAAGACGCAACTTCTTCGCAAATGGGGCGCGAACAGCCGCCGCATTGACCGACCGAATTTGTTTTACTCGATACCTGCGCCCGACGGTTCCGCACTTTATCCCATGCTTTCAGCAACTGAAGAAGGGTGCTGGCGTTGGGGTAACAATAAAATGCGCGAGGCACTTGACGACGGCTTGATTGAGTTTGTGCGAAACGGCGACGCTTGGATTGCTTACGAAAAAATTTTTCAGCCGCTTGACGGTGAAGCAAACACTAAAAAGTTCACGACGTGGCTTGATGAATCATTCGCGGGCAGTGACGTCGTCAAAAATCTTTTTGGCGATAAAGTCTTCCCTTACCCTAAAGCTGTCGACTTGATTAAGCGCACCTTGCAAATGAGCGGTGCGGACGACGATTCAATCGCGCTGGATTATTTTGCGGGTTCGGGAACTACAGGACACGCTGTAATAAATCTTAACAGGGCAGATGACGGGAACAGAAAATATATCCTCGTTGAAATGGGCGAATACTTTGACACTGTAACCAAGCCACGTATGCAGAAAGTAATTTACTCTGCTGACTGGAAAAACGGTAAGCCACAAAATTGTAATACAGGCGTTTCACAAATTATCAAGTACATGCGTCTTGAAAGCTATGAGGACGCTCTTTCTAATATTGAGCTTTCCGACAATGGTAATCAATGGGCGTCTCTCTTGGGGGATGAGTATATTATTCGCTATATGCTCACTATGGAAAGCCGCGACTCACTTCTAAACGTAGAAAAATTTTCCAATCCGTTCGCTTACAGCATGAAGATAACCGAGAAAAACGAGTGCAAAAGTCGTCCTGTCGATTTGATAGAAACATTTAATTATCTGATAGGACTGACAGTTTATCGTCAAAGCACGATTTCATATTATCTTAGTAAGCCAGCCAAGAATCCTGTTTACGAGGGCGCATTGGAGCTTGTAAGCGATATTGACGGAGAATATGCTTTTCGTGATGTAGAAGGCGTTTTACCTGATGGTCGTCGTGCACTGGTGATATGGCGTACAGTGACTGATAATATTATTGCCTCCAACGCGGCACTTGACGCATATTTCACTACAAATCGCAAAAATGCGGCGAATCGTGAATATGACGTAATCTTCGTGAATGGTGATAGCAATCTTGAAAATTTGCGTGGTAACAATGAAAGTTGGACGGTACATATGACGGAGATTGAATTTAAAAAGCTTATGTTTGAGGAGACATAAATCATGGCGAGAAAAAATGTCCCGCAAATTTATTTTGACGATCAGCTTGTGCTGTTCCAATATTTTTTGCATGAGTTGAAATTAAGCTCGCTTGATGAGTTAGGCAAAGAGCTGAACAGTATCGATTATGAAGGAATTAACGAAAGTGGCAATACTTATTTTTATGAGTATATTTCCCGTGTCTGCAGAATGCGAAATGTAAATATTTCACAGGATAAACTTCGGCTGTATGATGAAAATATTTGCCGTCACACTCGTCACATAGGAGAAAAACGCGGTGGATTACGCTGGAAATATTTTCAATATGTCGCGTTGCTTTTCACGGAAATGTATTTGGATAGGTATTTTTCTGACAGGGAGAATTTCTGTAAAGATTTAAATGAATGGTTGCAGAGGTTTATTCAGGTCGAGTTTCAACCATATACAGTAGATAAACTGAATAAGCTGGCTTTTATGTGTGCTACAGGCAGTGGAAAAACTTTAATTATGCACATGAATATTTTGCAATATCAATATTATTTCAGACGAGCTAGGGGCTGTTGGTAAATTAAAAATGAATAGCGAAAGCAGCTAACAGAACGAAA
>CAMJKR010000216.1 GCA_946406415.1 uncultured Selenomonadales bacterium
AAGCGGCGAAAGCACTGTAACCAATATATCCAACAGAATCGGGAATGACGATACTCTTAAGAGAATCGCAAATTTCAAAAGCACCATTACCAATGGAAGTGACGGAATTTGGAATGGTGATATTCGTTAGCGAACTGCAATCGCTAAAAGCAAAGTCGCCAATCTCAGTGACGGGCAAACTTTTTATTTTTGACGGAATATTAACGGACGCTTTTGAGCCGTGATATTTTTCTATAGTTATTTCAGAATTAACGCGTTCGTATTCAAAATCCATGTAAGTTGGCATAAAGTTTATTCTCCTTTCAGAAGATAAAATCAGGGCGGTGTATCCCAACTGAAATGATACCGTCTTGCGTCATGAAATTTTGAATTTGATTTTCTGTTGCCGACAAATAATTTTCATAGACGGCACGATATTTTCCGTTCAGAACGTAGATATTCTGGTTGCCGGAGCCGCGCAGACAGCAGTTATTATTGCGAGCTTTGATATACGGCGCGTCAATCAGCACGGAAATATTTTTCAACAGCGAAACGGGCAAATCATTTTTCATGTAGCCGGTGTAAACGAGTATATCATCGCTGATTTTTTTTATTTGCTCCAGAAGACGCGATAGGGCGTCGGGCTGAAAGAACGGATCACCGCCTGTTATCGTGAAGCCGTCAACGCTGTGAACTTGTGCGATTTTTTCAATCAACGACATGACTGTTGCCAACGAAGTTTTATAGCGGTCTTGAAATTCCCATAGTTCAGGATTGCTACAACCTTCACAGCGACGCGGGCAACCGCAAAACCAAATACCAATGCGATTTCCCGGTCCCAGAACTTTAACGGGATATAAAATTCTTGCGACGTACATATTTCATCCGACCAAAAAATAAGCGGCTTTATCTTGACGCGAGCCGTTAAAAACTGCGCCACCCAAGCCGACTTCATCGCCTCTGGAGAGTTTTGTTTTCCGTGCAATTTTTTTGTTATTGACATAAGTGGAATTTACCGAATTCAAATCCTCGACGAACAATTCGCCGTTTTCGAGCGTAAATTGACAATGCCGACGACTGACAAAAACTTTAGCCGCGAGATAATCTTTTAATTCGTGTTCGCGTCCGAAAATGATATTGTCACGGTCAATTTTAAAAGTAATTTTATCGTCCAAACTTTTCAGCACAAATTCTTCTGTTTTAACAACGTGTTCTAAATTTGGAGAAATCTGTGTCACGAGAGCAGATTTTATTGTAGGAGTAGTAGGAATCGTAGGAATAATGTCAGAAATATCTTCGCCGCAATTCGAGCATTTGCGAGCGTTAGGCGGATTTTTCGTGCCGCATTCACTGCAAACCCTAACGAGAGGATTTTTATCCGAAATAGTTTCTTCCAACGCTTTCTTTGCCGTCTCTTGTTGTTCATCAGTAACAGGCACGCTCATTAAGTCCCAATCGCAATGTTCGCACTCAATAGCATTGGGCGGATTTTTTGTGCCGCATTCAGGACAAATTTTAAATTTGCTCATAATCAGTTGCTCCTCTGCAAAGGTCGAGAAGTTTTTTCGCGGTGGTGCTTGTAGTTGAAATGCTCCACATCGCCCGTAAGTTTATAATCGCTGACATTGAGAATTTGCGCGTATTCAACGCTTGGAGGCAAACGCTGAATTCTTTTGCGAAGAATGACGCCCTTTTCTGCAAGTCGTCTTTCAATCTCGCCAAAGTCTTCGCAAAAAGATTCCATGTGCTCGCAAAGTTTTTCGCTCTCATCAGCTTCGGGCAATCTGTCGGTATCATCAAGCCCGCACAATTCCATAGCAATATGACCGTCGTCAGATAAAGTCACATTGACGGCGGTACCGTCTGCATAGGAAAATAACTCATTCTTAAAATGGCTACCGTTCCTTTTCGTAACTTCACGATGCCCTATAACGTCGTAGCCCATATCGCTCATAACTTCGTCAAGACATTTGCTGATGTAAGATTTTTCGTCATCACGCGCAATTTTTTTCCTCAAGCGAGTTATTTCGTTTTGGATATTCTGAATTGTCGTTGGCGAAATTTCAAAAGCTGTTTCAGGTTCGCCAGCCATATCGCAAACAACTTTGTATTCGATTCTCAAATCAGCAGTTTCTTCATAGAGTTGGAGATACTTATTGCACTCTTTCAAAAGTGGGGTAATGCTCACCGCCGTAAAGTTCTTTCGGAACGTCGAATCGGTTATACTTTCAAAATTTCGTTTAGTTTGCGCTACTTTGGCAAGTAAAGCTACTGACAGACGAGAATCGCCAGCCATTAAGTCTAAACGGCGTTCAAATTCGCTACTGTCAAATTCTTTTTTTGGCGTAGATTGCTGTTCCGGAGGATTTTCTGTAACCTGCTTTTCTTCTTTTATTTGGAAGAGTTGAAAATTGGTAAAGGCATTGTCAAGTATGGCATCTGCCTGCTTGATTCGAGCTTGACGAGCCTCTTCCTTACGGCGACGACGTTCCTCCTCTTCGCGACGGCGACGTTCTTCTTCCTCGCGGCGACGGCGTTCCTCTTCTTCGCGACGGCGACGTTCCTCCTCTTCACGGCGACGGCGTTCTTCTTCGCGGCGACGACGTTCTTCTTCGCGGCGACGACATTCTTCTTCCTCGCGACGGCGACGTTCCTCTTCCAATCTTTGTCTCTGCGCGGCTGTAACATCATAATATGAACTTTTCGGACCGGACATTTTAACACCTCAAGCAGTCTTCAAATTCTGTTTCCAGTTATTCAATTCGTCACGCTTGCCCAATGCTATGAGCCATGCTTCAAATTCTTCGTTCAACTTGTTGTCATTGTCAATCAATTTGTTGGAGAAATTTTCAAATGCCTCTGTTGAGTCGTCAAGTAAAGAGTTCATGTGCTCGGCGAGTTCTTCGGCAGTGTAAAATTTTTTATCTTCGATTTGCAGCTCTTTTTTGCCTGTCAAGAGATATGCCGTGTGATAATAAGAAATAAGACCGTCTCTTCTGTCTTTGTTCGTTGTTTCAAGAGACTTTACGGCGGCGACGGCTTCTTTCGGCTGTGAGTGGAGTTCGAGATATTGCGAGAGTAGCTGATTAGCGAAAATTTCGTCCCAAAGATTTTTATCGCTCATATCCGATTGGCGAAGTTTTGTCAGCATTTCTTGTCCGAAACTTTGCAGTGACGAGTAACGTTTATTCTTCCAGAAAAATTCTTTCACGTCTGGCGCGAGCTTATAAAGTAATTTCCAGAAAGCAACATCTGAATCTCTGCCACGCTGAATTTCTTCCTCAACATCAATGATATTACTTGCAATTTCGGCATCGTAACTACGGAAAATTCCCGAAAGTATCTTACGTGTCAAGTGCTTTTTACCTTCCGACCAGTTCGTTGCCAGAGCGGGAACCAATTCGCTTACGTCATCATACTTTTTGCCATCAAATGTATAAGATGAGTTGCCAAAGTTTTTACTTGATGATTCTTCAACAATTTTAGCCGTCGGTGTCCCGCCTGGAATGAGTTGCTTCTCACCAGCCAGCCACTTTTTAACCTCATCGTAAGTCCAGCGACGATTAGGATTATTGAGGTCATTGCGGTTCGTTAAGTCGTTGTAAGTTAATCCGGTTATCAAATCTTGTAATTCTTGCGGCATATCTTCAGGATAAGTAAGTTTTTGAATTGCTTGATAGCGTTTGATTTCTTCTTTCGGTAAATTCCCATAAGGAGTGCGACCACAAAACAATTCGTAAAGCGTAATGCCAAATGAATAATAATCGGATTCTTCAGAATAAATATCATTATTCAAAGCCTCAGGGGCGGCGTAGGCGGGAGTCAAGCCACTTTTTGAGACTAAAATACTTGCGCCGCCGTCCATTACCGAGCTGATCCCGAAGTCGATAAGCGCGACATCTTTTCCACTCGACAACATCATTATATTTGCGGGCTTTAAATCCTTATGCAAAATGCCGATGTTGTGCAAGGACTGCAATGCGTCATTTACGCTGGGAATAACCATTCGTTTGAGTTGTTTTAAGGTAAATCTTTTTCCTTGCAAACTACCCAATCTGTAATACGGGAGGATTGTAACTGACATGCCGTTGTATTCACCAGTATCATAAATCTTTGCAATATGAGGAGAATCAAGAGCTTTTAATTTTTCTACGATTTCCGATTTCACTGCTTCTTTGCGATTATAAATTTTAGCGATATATTCTTCGTCATCATATTCGCAAACATAAATATTTGCCTCACCGCTGGTAACAGGCAAACGGTCTGTGACAACGTACTTGTAGAGTAAAACTGTGCCATCAGAAAAATTAGTGAAATCTTCAGCAGTAACGTTGCGAATAGTAGCATTATTTAATCTCGGATTCTGTACGGTAATGCCGCCCACTTCAATATTCATCTCCGTTAAAGGTGACGATAAATTAGGATTTCTACGTGTTACGTTACTCAATTTTCGAGCACCACCTTTCAATTTTTACAGAACGTCAGGCGCAATATTTTATATAAACATTATAACATATAGTCGCTTAAACGCCATAGTAAAAATCATTTGCAAGCGCAAATATGACATAAGTATTGGCATAATCGTTTTCATATCTGCCAATATAAAAGCCACCCGAAGGTGGCACGTCGTTAAATTTGGAAAATCATTATCAGTTATTCCTGAATTTCCTTTTCTAATATTGATTGAACATCTTCCTGAATCTTTTCGGTTGCCAGAATCCATTCAAGCGAATCTTTTTCGTAGAGTTCAGCGTTGACGCCACGCTCTGTCGCTAGTTTTTCAGCTATTTTCTCAGCGCGATTAGAATACGCA
>CAMJKR010000217.1 GCA_946406415.1 uncultured Selenomonadales bacterium
AACCCTGTTTACGTTGCCGCATACAAAAATCTTGCCGCTTTGCACGACATGATATTTTACGGAACTAACTACGCCACTACCATCTTGAACTCTCCACAAAAGAAGATAGTGAAATTCACAAGCCTTATCAAAAGATTCAAAGAAAAAATTCCTCGAATTGCTGATTAATATTGAGGAAGAAGGACTTGACGCAGTTATTAGAGATTATCAAGAATATTTAGAGCGGTCGGCGGTCTTAATGAGCTTTCAAATGCAAAAACATTAATCAATTATCAGTGTAACCGATATTGGCAATGCATTTAAAAGATTGTTAAAAGGTCAATTAATCTACGTTGCGAGCTTGTAGCCATACTTTCATCCGCCGCGTTTGAGTGAAACACAAAAAATAATCTCTAAAGGCGTGCCCACAATGGAAATATACGCCTTAACAACATAGCGAAATTTTTTCAGATTATTTTTTAGCAAACTTGTCGCGGCGGCAGTTGGTGTGATATAATTCGCCCGATAAAAATTTTCCCCATCTTTTGAGAGGAGTGTTTCAAAATGAAGTTTCCTAAAGTTTTTAAAAGGGTCGTGACTGCCGTTTGTGCATTGGCATTAGCGGTGGGCGTCGCGGGTTGCGGCGGCGGTGGCGAAAAGGAGCAATTCATTAATATCGCTACGGGCGGCACTGCGGGCACTTATTATCCTATCGGCGGAGCTATTGCCGAAGTTCTCAATAAAAACGGCATGAACGCCAGCGCACAATCAACCGGCGCATCAGTCGCCAATATCAACATGCTCAAGGATAAACAAGTCGAACTTGCAATCGTTCAGAACGACATAACTTATTACGCGGTTAACGGCGAGGAAATGTTCAAAGAGGGCGGCAAAGTCGAAAACCTCAACGGTATTGCGTCGCTTTACCCTGAAACTTGCCAATTCGTCGTCCGCGAAGATTCCGGCATTAAAAACATTACCGACTTGAAGGGCAAGCGCGTTGCAGTCGGCGCGGCAGGTTCCGGCGCAGAGGCTAATGCTCGTCAGATTCTTGAGGCTTATGGCATTACTTACGACGACATCAGCGAACAATTCCTTTCCTTTGCTGAAGGCTCCTATGCACTTAAAGACGGCACTGTTGACGCGGCATTTGTGACGGCTGGTTATCCGACGGCTTCTGTACAAGATATTGCCTCCCAAAATAAAATTCGTCTCCTGCCCGTCGGCGACGAGCAAATTAAAAAGCTTGCCGAGAAATATCCCTTCTACACCAAAACAACTGTTCCTGCCGGCACTTATCAAGGATTTGACCAGGAAGTTCAAACTGTCAGCGTTATGGCTATTCTCGTTGCCAACGACAAAATTGACGCGGCACTCGGCGAAAAACTCACCAAAGCTATTTTCGACAACTTAGACAAGATTGCGGCGGCGCACTCTGCAGGCAAAAGCATAAGCAAAGCGACCGCGCTTGAAGGTATGGACTTTATTAAAATGAACGAAGGCGCGACCAAAGTTCTCAAGTAATTTTTAGGACGTATTTAATATCGCAGAAAAAATCCCCTAAGTAAGCTCACTTGGGGGATTTTGTTATTTAAATTTTAATCTTGACAGTAGTTTTAGTATTGGGGCGCAGTTCAAAATCGCGTTCGGCGGGCAAAGAAATTTTTATAATGAATTTGTCGTTAGGTTTTTCTTGCGCTTCGAACTTGTCGGGAATTTGCGGAGGTTGCGGCGTAGGATTATCAGCGGCGGGTTGAGCTTTGGGATTTGGAGTTGGGATTTCACTAGCCGGATGATTTTCGGGATTATCAACGATTTGAGTTTCAGCTTGTACGATTTGCGGTTGAGGTTCGGCGGGAGGTTGATTTTCTTGAGGTTGAGCGGGAGTTTCGCCGATTAACTGCGCGGGCGCGTTTTCGGACGTGGGAATTTCTGGAAGTTCTAAAGGTTCTGTAGAGGCTTCTGGAGTTTCGCCGATATTGGGCTTAATTTTTTCGATAACTGTGCCGTGAAGTTCCTTGCCGTCGATGATGTAAGTTGCGAGCTTGCCGAGCGGAATTTTATTAAAAACTTCCTCTGAAACTTCAACCTCTAGCCAAAGTTCGCGGCTGTCACCTATTCTTGAAACGCTATCACCGGCAGAAAGTTCCTCTTCAACCTCGACGCCGTAATAAATCGTACCGCTTACAGGCGCAACAACGTCGGTTTCACGAGCCTCTTGTTTTGCAGCGTTCAAAGAAAGTTCAGCCTGCTTTATAGCCTGTTCGGCTCCGGCTAAGACTTCGGGCGGCGTCTCTCTGAATTCGTCAACGTATTCGGTGTAATATTCGATAATGGGCGCGGACGAAGCAGAATATTCGTAGGAACCGGACGACGATTCAGCTAATGCGCTTTCGTAAGCACGGCGGGCGGCGTCGCGTTGCACTGCGCTGACTGCGCCCATCTCGAAAAGTTCAGCCATGCGATTTGCGCGTTCTTCCAACTTAGCCAAATTCCCCGACGGCGACGATTGCATAGTTGGCGGCGGCGCAGGCGGATAAGTCACTCTTTCGCGCTGAACAGGAACTTTGACCCATTGCCCCTCTGCTAATGTCGCGTAATTATCGCGGGCGAGCTGAACTGTATTTTCCAACTGCTGAATTTCTTCTTCGGTTATGGCGACTTCCAAACGCGCAATCACGTCGCCGGCTTTAACTTCTGCGCCGTCCTCGAATAAAAGCTCCTTGACTTTACCATTAGCCAACACGCGCACGGAAACCATTGTTCCGGCAACTTTTGCGTCGTCAAGCTGAAGCACTTCATCTTTGTGCCAATATTTATATTCAGCATAACCGATAACAATCGCCGCAACCAGCACGCCGACCAATCCGAAGCGGATAAAATTTTTAACCTTGTCGGTTATATCAGTACTTTGCATCTTGTTTGCTCCGATATTAAAAATTTGCGCCGCTATTCTACAACACACAAAAAAAATCTACAACCCGCGCAGGTTGCAGAAAATTTTATTCGTAAATTTCTTTTAGCAAAGTTTCTTTTCGCAAGCTTAGACATTGGCAAGATTTTTTATCGGCGTCGGTATTTTTAATTGCGTCGAGCAAAATATTCCCGATAAGTTGCGCGTCGTCGAAGAAAATATTTTTCATGACATCGTGCGACCAAACGCGAATGCCCTCGCCATAATTTACCACGAACGACAAGTTTGCATAGCATGCGCCAATTTCCCGCGCCAAATAAACTTCAGGAGCTAAACTTTGACCGACAATATCCGCGTGCCCTTTAAGCATTGCAATTTCGGCAGGGCTTTCAAAATGGCGACCGTCCGTCACGGCGTAAATTCCGCGTTCAAAAATTCTGCCGTTGAAAAATTTCTTCGCCGCCGTCAAAAGTTTTTCGCGCAATTCGGGACAAAGTGCCTCGCGCATTATCAGCAAATATTTTCCGTCAAGTTGAACGTCTTTGCGCGTCGACATGTCAAGGTAATCATCGGGAATCATTAAATCGCGGGGATTGAGCAAATGATTAATCGTGCCTACGCCACCTTCCGATAAAATTCTTTTAACGCCAGCCTCCCTGAACGTCCAAAAAATTTGTCGCGAAGAATCTGCGCGGGTGATTCCGCTCCTCCAGCCATGCATTTTACAAGTTAGAAATTTTTTCCCGTCGACGCTACACAATCTGAACGCAGGACTTTTGCCGTAAGGTGTCTCGAAAAATAAATTTTCCTCTAAAATCTCAACGTCAGCAAAATTTTTCGGGAAGTTACTGCTAAGCGTACCGGAACCGCCGATTATCGCGAAGTCAACGTTTGGAATTTTCATTTTCCTAAAACCATTTGGTCAAGACGCTTGCCGCCCGGTACCATTGGGATAACGTTTTCTTCTTGCGGAACGTAGACATCAATCACCGCCGCGCCCTTTGAAAACATAATCTCAACTAAATCATCTTCCAATTCTTCCGCCTTAGTGAGTCGATAGCCACGCAAGCCCATTGCATTTGCAAGTTTTACGAAATCGCGCTTATATTTGAGTTCCGACGCCGAATAGTGATGATTATAAAAAAGTCTCTGCCACTGCCCGACCATACCGAGAATAAAATTGTGGACGATAACAATCTTAATATCAATGTCGTGGTCAGCAATCGTCGCTAGCTCTTGAATATTCATCATGATTGAGCCGTCGCCGGTAAACAGCACAACATGTTTATCCGGACAAGCCAATTTCGCGCCCATAGCGGCAGGAAGTCCATAACCCATAGTGCCAAGCCCGCCGCTTGTTAAAAATTGTCGTGGCTTACGAGCTTTGAAGAATTGCGCCGCCCACATTTGGTGTTGTCCAACGTCAGTCACGGCGATTGTATTATCGTCGCACAAGTCGCTGATTTTGCTGATGAGTGCGCCTGGTTTAATCGCGTCGCCTTCCTCTTGCCAATCAAACGGGTGCTCCAAACCTTTCTCGACGGCTTGAGCCTTCCACGCTGAAAATTTTTCTGCAAAGTTAATCGGTGATTCGTCAAGTTTTTCTCTAAACATCGGGAGCGATTGACGCAAGTCACCCAAAACTTTTAAATCAGCTTGAACATTTTTATTGACTTCGGCGGGGTCAAGTTCAAAGTGCACAATCTTTGCATTCGGCGCAAAATCTTTAACACGCCCCGTAACCCTGTCACTGAAACGCATTCCGATACACAACAGCAAATCACAAGCTTGAATCGCCATATTCGCGCCGTATGAACCGTGCATACCCGCAAAGCCTAAAAAACCGTCAGCGTCCGCGTCAATGCAACC
>CAMJKR010000218.1 GCA_946406415.1 uncultured Selenomonadales bacterium
TCATCTCTTTGGTATCGTCAATGTTTTCTTCGGGCTTAGGAACTTCAACGGGCGGTTCCTCAACAGGTTTTTCGACGGGCTTTTCTGCAGGCTTATTTTCGGGCAACGGATTTTTATCAACCTCTTCAAAGCTCGGCAGGGTGCTGATAACATGATTCGTTATTGCAAGCTCCGATTCAAGTATCGTGCGCATTTTCGCCAAAAAAGTATTGCGTTCGCGAATGAGCCTAGCATAATCCGTTAAAATTGCGTCGCGTTTAATGTTAGCAGCGTCAATAATTTGCTTGCCCTCGAATTGTGCTTGGTCGCGAATTTGTTGACACTCGCGGGCGGCTTGCTCTTTAATGTCTTCGGCACTTTTTTTAGCATTGGAAATAACTTCGTCCGCCGTGCGTTGAGCTACTATCAACGTATCGTTCATGGTTTTTTCTAGCCCGCGATATTTTTCAAGTTCCTTTCTGTTCGAGTACAGCTCATTTTTCAGCCGCTCGGTTTCGTTCAAGAGCTTTTCAAAGTCGACAACAATCTTGTCTAAAAAATCGTCAACTTCGTTCTCGCTGTAACCGCGAAAACTTTTCTTGAATTGATGGTCGTGAATATCCATTGGTGTAAGCAAGTACACCACCTCCAAACTTTACTTCGGTTCGGGAAGTTCAAATTTTTTTTCGTATTTAAAATTGTGCCCGCCCTTAATCGGTTCTTGTGCCAGCTTTTTTTTGTCTCTCTCCTCCGCTAAGTCTTCAGCCAAAAGCCAGCCCGCCGATTCGAGCATTGCTACGGAAATTGACGGCGCGACAAGTTGCCCGATAAACGGCAAGACCTTTGAAATTTCTTTGGTAATGACTTTTAGCGGCTGTTTTTTTATTGTTGCGATTATCGCGCTTGTTGCCATATTTTTAGCGACGGATTCTGTTATCGAGCCGCCGAACACCGACGCCAACGCCATTGCCATTGTTGTCATTGTCACGGTATCAACCGCAATTCCGACGCCAGGCACCGGTACTAAATTTCCTGCCGCCGCCGCTGCCGCATGTCCGTGAATTATTTTTCTGCATGTACTTTTTTCCTCTTCCGTCATTGGCAAGATTATCGTCTCCTCAGAAAAATCTTCTAAGCAAAACACCAATGCGACCTTTTTTAGTTTGTCCGCGAACTTCAGCAACTTCCAAGCGTCCACGTCCGCGCATACTCAAAACGTCGCCTTCCTTAACCGACTGCGCCGCATTTTTTACGGTTTGCCAGTTGAGCTTAATTTTTTCCGCTAAAATTTCTGTAGCCGCTTTACTTCTGGACATGCCAAAGCCCGCCGCCGCTATAGAATCAGCACGCAACGAGGCAACCGTTGCTTTAATTTCCTTGATACGCTCTTCCTTAGCAGAAATATTTTCCGGCTCGTCAAGGGAAGATTTAACCGACGTGCCGCCAATTTGCGTCAAGTTCATTATAAAGTAATCGCACATTTTTTTATCGACGAGAATTTTGGCGCATTCTCTAGTTGCGATAATGTCGCCAATATATTCGCGGTCAACGCCCAAATTCATAATCGAGCCTAAAACGTCGCGATGCCCCAATCGAACAAATTCGCCGTTCCATTCCGCCTTAATGACAGCAATTTCAAAATTCGGCGTACCTTGAAAGTCTTCGTGACAAAAGGCGGCGCGTTGACGTTCAGCACCACGATAGCCGCCGTAAAAGTCAACATTAAGCTCGCCTAAACTTTTGGCAATGACGCCTGCCATTTCCTGTTCAAACGGCGACAAAAAGCCTGTAAGTTTGCATTTGCGATTTTTAATTGCCTGCGCGGCGAAGTCGACAAGTTTAACCGCCGTAGCCTCGCCTTCTGTGCCCTTGTAGTATCGAATAATTTTTTCTCTTGCGTCTTGCATATTTTTAAATCCTACGAGTAAGCCACGAGAAATCTTTTTCCTGGCGCGGCTCTTCCCTATTAGCGATAACCGTGACTGTTTTGGGCGTGCAAACGAAAACATGTTGGCTGACTTGCTGAACGTCGCCATCAATAGCGTAAGTCGTGCCCAATGCGAAATCGATAATGCGCCGCGCATGTTCGGGGCTTGTGTTCTCCAAGTTGATAATAACTGGAACTTCCTCGCGCAGACAATCGGCGATAACTTTTGCGTCGTCGTCGAAATTTTTCGGTCTTATCGTCGTTATTTTTGATTTTGCCATTGGTGCGGCAGTATTATTGTTTGTCATTAAATTCTCCCTCGCCGACATTGCTGAATTGAAATCAACCACTTTGTGCCCCGACATACTCGCGGGCGGCGGTTGAATTGGCGATTCAGTTTTTTCGGGCTGCTTACTAGACAGCTCATCTTGCTTACTCATCTTAACAACCTTCTCCTCTTTTTCATCCGACAGTCCGAGAGTTTTGCTCACTCTGTCCACAATTTCCATAGGCTCAAAGCTCCTCTCCAAAAATTTTATGTGTAAATTCTTTCACCGAAAATAGCCGTGCCAACGCGAACGACATTTGCGCCCTCCTCGACGGCAATTTTATAATCGTGCGTCATTCCCATTGACAGGAAGTCAAAATCTTGCCGCGAAGTTTTCAGCTCATCGAAGAGTTTACGCATTTGCCTAAACAACGGGCGACAATCCTCCGCGTCGGGGAAATTCGGCGCAATCATCATCAGCCCGCGCAGTCGAAGATTCTTTGCCGCGTCGACGAATTTTATCAGCGCGTCCAAATCCTCAAGCAACACGCCTGACTTTTGAGGCTCTCGTGCCGCGTTTACTTGAATCAACACATCTTGAACTTTACCGATTGCCGTCGCCGCTTTGTCGATTGCCGCCGCTAAGTGTTCGCTGTCAACGGATTGAATCAAATCGAAGAGCTTGACTGCCGCCTTAGCTTTGTTGGTTTGCAAATGCCCGATTAAGTGGCGTGTAACTGCGCGGTCGAGCGATTGAAATTTTTCTGCCGCCTCTTGAACGCGGTTTTCGCCAATGTCGGTTGCGCCCGCGTCGATTGCCTCGCGCATGACTTCTACGCCGTGATTTTTTGTCACTGCTACCAAAATTATTTTATCGTTGAGTTCGGACTTTATCGCCCGAAAATTTTCTGCTACGCTCAAATATCGTTCACCTCCACATAAAATTTTTTGCACGCGCTTATATTAAACCAGATAGCTTTTCGCGTCAATGAAATTATCTTGAATATTTTTTTTTACTTCCTGTAGCCCGATTGACATGATAAAATGCACAAACAGAGGAGGTTTTATTATGGAGAAAAAAATTTGCGAGATATGTCCGCACCACTGCCGCTTATCGGTCGGCGAAGTCGGAAAATGTCGTGCGCGAATCAATGACGGAGAAAAAATTACCGCGCTCAATTACGGCGCGATAACTTCCATTGCGCTTGACCCGATTGAAAAGAAACCTTTGTATAAATTTTTCCCTGGCAGTCGGATTTTGTCAGTCGGTAGCTATGGTTGCAATTTGAACTGCCCATTCTGCCAGAACTTTGAAATTTCAATGGCGGATTCGACTTTCCCGACGCGAAAAATTTCGCCTGAAGAACTTGCCACGCTTGCCGTTGAATTAATTCCGCAAAAAAATATCGGCGTCGCTTTTACTTACAACGAGCCGTTTATAAGTTATGAATTTGTCCGCGACACCTCCGAACTTTTAAAATCTCGTGGCTTGAAAAGTGTTTTGGTTACAAATGGAACGGTTGCGCCCGCCGCGCTGAAAAAAATTCTGCCGCTGATTGACGCAATGAATATCGACTTAAAAGGCTTCAGCCAAAAAATTTATTCGATACTCGGTGGCGACTTTGAAACGGTTAAGCGAACGATTACGCTTGCCGCGCAAATTTGTCACGTCGAAGTTACAACTTTAATCGTGCCGACAATGAACGATTCGCCCGAAGACATGAACTCAGAGGCGGCGTGGCTTGCAAGCATTTCAAAAGATATTCCGCTCCATATCAGCAGATTTTTCCCGCGCTATAAAGTCACGAATCTCCCGCCGACGCCTGTCAAGAAAATTTATGAGTTGGTCGACGTTGCCAAGCGTCATTTGAATTTTGTTTACGCCGGTAATTGCTGAAAAAATTTTTAATCGTGCCGACAATGAACGATTCGCCCGAAGACATGAATTCGGAGGCGGCGTGGCTTGCAAGCATTTCAAAAGATATTCCGTTGCATATCAGCAGATTTTTCCCGCGCTATAAAGTCACTAACCTCCTGCCAACTCCTGTCAAGAAAATTTATGAGTTGGTCGACGTTGCCAAAAAGCATTTGAATTTTGTTTACGCCGGTAATTGCTGAAAAATTTTTTAGCCGTTGGATAAAAAATTATTGGATATTCCACTACTGCAAAGTTTTCCGCAGAAAATTTTTGTAATCGATATTTTTTAAGTTGAAAATTTTTTGAACGGCGATTATACTTGCGCGGGAGGTTTTGCACGTGGAAACAAAAAAATTATTTCGCGGCTTCTGGTTGCTGTTCAAAGGCTATTGGTCATCAGAATATAAATGGAAAGCGCGCGGATTATTGGCGATTGTCATTTTAATGAACTTCGCAATGGTATATTTGCTCGTCCAACTCAATGAATGGTACCAAATTTTTTGGGACGCATTGCAAAATTACGAACAGGAAAGATTTTTCCCGTTGCTTGGACGATTCAGCGCGATTGCGTTCGTTTACATAATGATTGCAGTTTACGCGATTTATTTGCGGCAAATGCTTCAAATAAAATGGCGCACGTGGATGACGAACAATTATTTG
>CAMJKR010000219.1 GCA_946406415.1 uncultured Selenomonadales bacterium
CTCTGCCCCGCTCCAATACCTCGCGCCGTATTCGGGCGTCACTATGGCGGAATACTTCATGTACGAGAAGCACGGACACTGCCTCTGCATTTACGACGACTTAACTAAACACGCGGCGGCTTATCGTGCAATGTCATTGTTGTTAAGGCGTCCGCCCGGTCGTGAGGCGTATCCTGGTGACGTTTTCTATCTGCACTCCAGACTTTTGGAACGCGCCGCAAAACTTTCTGACAGATTGGGCGCAGGTTCGATAACAGCTCTTCCGATTATCGAAACGCAAGCCGGCGACGTTTCCGCTTACATTCCGACAAACGTTATCTCAATCACTGACGGGCAAATTATGCTTGAAACGGATTCGTTCTATTCGGGCATTCGTCCGGCTATCAGCGTCGGCTTGAGCGTGTCGCGTGTCGGTGGTGCCGCGCAGATTAAAGCTATGAAACAAGTCGCCGGTACAATGCGTTTGGACTTAGCGCAATATCGTGAGCTGGCGGCGTTCGCGCAATTCGGCTCCGACCTCGACAAAGCTACTAAAGCGCAACTTGATCGCGGCGCACGCATGGTTGAGACGCTTAAACAATCGCAATATTCGCCATTGCCCGTCGAAGATCAAGTTTTAACGATTTTCACGGCGGTTAGAGGATTTTTGGCGGATATTCCCGTTGATAAAGTTGTTACCTTCCACAACGACTTTATCAAGTTTATGCACAGTAACCACCCCGACATCGGCAAGAAAATTGTTGAGAAGAAAAAACTTGACGACGCACTCGAAGCCGAGATTAAGGCGGCAATCACCGAATTTAAAGAGACAGTCACCTACAAGGAAAGTGATTAGTGGTTAGTAGTTAGTGGTTAGTAGTTAGTGGTTAGAAGTACACTAATCACCAGCCACTAGCCACTAATCACTAAAAACCGACCAAAGGGAGGTTTTTTATGGCAAATTTACAACACATACGCCGCCGAATCAAAAGCGTTAAAAATATCCAGAAGATAACCAACGCAATGGACATGATAGCCCGTTCGCGGTTCAATGCGGCTCGTGAGGCGTTGCTGTCGAATGTTCCCTACGTTGCCAAGACTAAGGAAATTATGCGGCGCGTTATGTCTCAAATGCGCGGGCAAGAATACGAGCACCCATTTATTAAAACTCGTAACGAACTCATTGCCGAACAGCAAGAGGGCGCAGGAAAATTTTTGTTTATAGTCATTGCGTCGGATAATGGATTGGCGGGTTCGTTTTCAAGCAACGTTTTCAAAGCGGCGCACGATACTATTGAGTATGACGGCACCAGCGAAAATTCTTCCCTCGATGACGACGACGACGAAAACTTCCATAGGAAAAATTTTGACGCGCTGAAAGGTGTCAAGCCGACGGGTAAACGCACTCCAAAGCAACAACGCCAGATGAGTGCTACGGGCGGTATTGCAAGGGCGACGTCTCATCAAGGCGGCGGAACTTCAAGCGGCAAAAATCTTGCTGTTACCCGCGAATATAATGACGCAGATTACATTGACGGCATTGAACTTATCACTGTTGGCAGGAAGGCAACAACGCATTTCCGTCAGCGCGGCTACAATATCATCAAAAGTTATCACGGCATAAGCGAGCGTCCGCAATACAAATACGCTAAAGAAATTTCCGATTTAGTTATGGATAGATTCGCGAGCGGCGAGATTATCGACGTGACTTTGATTTATAATCAGTTTAAATCGGCGATAAGTTGTGCGCCCGACGAAGTGACGCTGTTGCCGATTGTCACCGACGACTACGCCAAATCCAGCGCGAATCTTAAAGAGGAATATATTTACGAACCCGACGTTGTTACGCTTTTGGATAAGTTTTTGCCGCGCAGAATTGCCACGAGGATTTACGGCGCAATGTTGCACTCTGCCGCGTCTGAATTGTCCTCGCGTATGAACGCAATGAACAACGCAACCGATAACGCGCAAGAACTCGTCGGGCGTCTCAATCTGTTTTATAACAAAGTTCGTCAGGCGGGCATCACCAACGAGATTAACGAAATCGTCGGCGGCGCAAATGCGCTTGAATAATAAAGGAGTGAAAAAAATTTGGCGAAAGGAAAAGTAGTTCAAGTTATCGGCGCGGTCGTCGACATTGAATTTCCCGTCGGCGAATTGCCCGAAATTTTGAACGCTGTAAAAATACAAGGCAAGTCCGGCAACGTGGAAATTGATTTGATTGCTGAAGTCATGCAACATTTAGGCGACGGCGTCACGCGTTGCATTGCAATGAGTTCAACGGACGGACTTGTTCGCGGCATGGAGGCAGAGGATACCGGCGCACCAATTACCGTTCCCGTCGGCGAAGAGTGTTTAGGGCGCGTCTTCAATGTCTTAGGGCAAACCGTCGACAATAATCCTAAACCCGTCGGCAATAAACATTGGCTTCCGATTCACCGCAAAGCCCCGACTTTTGAAGAGCAAGAAACTTCGACGCAAATTTTGGAAACGGGAATTAAAGTTGTTGACTTGATTGCGCCATATTCTCGCGGCGGTAAAATCGGCTTATTTGGCGGCGCGGGCGTCGGCAAAACCGTTTTGATTATGGAGCTGATTCATAACATTGCAACGGAGCACGGCGGCTACTCGGTCTTTTCGGGCGTCGGTGAACGCACCCGCGAAGGCAACGACCTCTGGACGGAAATGACGGAATCGGGCGTTATCGACAAAACCGCGCTCGTTTACGGGCAAATGAATGAACCGCCTGGTGCTCGTATGCGCGTCGGCTTGACTGGCTTGACTATGGCAGAATATTTCCGCGACGAACAGGGTAAAGACGTTCTGTTATTTATCGATAACATTTTCCGTTTTATACAGGCAGGCTCGGAAGTTTCCGCGTTGCTCGGACGTATGCCCTCCGCTGTCGGTTATCAGCCAACACTTACAACAGACGTTGGCGCGTTGCAGGAAAGAATCACCTCGACTAAAAAAGGCTCGATAACTTCCGTGCAAGCTGTCTACGTTCCCGCTGACGACTTGACTGACCCCGCGCCCGCCGCGACGTTTACGCATTTGGACGCGACGACAGTTTTAAGCCGTCAAATTGCAGAGTTGGGAATTTATCCCGCCGTTGACCCGCTCGACTCGACAAGCCGTATCCTCGACCCGAATGTTATCGGGCGCGACCATTACGAAGTTGCTCGCGGCGTGCAGGCGGTTTTGCAGAAGTACAAAGAACTTCAAGACATTATCGCGATTCTCGGCATGGAAGAACTTTCCGACCAAGATAAATTGACAGTTAGCCGCGCCAGAAAAATTCAGCGTTTCTTGTCGCAACCGTTTGCAGTCGCTGAAGCGTTTACAGGTTCGCCCGGCAAATACGTCGCACTTAAAGATACGATTCGCGGCTTTAAAGAAATTCTTTCCGGCAAATACGACGACTTGCCCGAAAACGCATTCTACATGGTCGGCGGCATTGAGGAGGCCGTTCAAAAGGCTGAGAAACTCAAGGAGGCGTGATTCATGGCCACAATCCTGCTTGAGGTTGCCACGCCCGATAAAGGCGAAGTTTACAAAAATGATATTAACATGCTTATCACCCGTTCGATTGACGGGGAGCTGGGAATTTTGCCCAAACACGCTAACCTTTTAACGGAACTTATTCCGAACGCAATGCGCATTAAGGAAGGCGGCGGCGAAACTCAACTTTTCGTTAGCGGCGGCTTTATGGAAGTCACACCCGAAAAAATTACAATCCTCGCGGACGCGGCGGAAATGCCCGATGACATTGACGTTGAGCGGGCTAAAGACGCTTATAAACGCGCCGAAGAGAGAGTTACGACTTACAAGAGCGCGCCCAAAAATCACGAGGATATTGATATTGACAGAGCGGAGGCGGCACTTGCCAGAGCTAAGGCACGACTTCTGGTTAAAGGCGTCCCCATTCCCTGAAAAATCTTTACGCAAAAAAATTTCCCCTGCAATACGCGGGGGATTTTTCGTTTATTAAATGAAAATTAACATTAAGCATAAAAAAAATTCCCCGACTTTAGTCGAGAATTCTTTGTTAAACTAGTTCTTAGTGATGTTTCATGCGCACGACGGTGATTCGCGGGTCGGCACCTCTTACCAGCTCCATAACCATAAATGAGCCGCGAGTATCGTCACGCGGGCGGGCAGCACTTCCCGGATTTAAAATGACCGGCGGACCGATTAAGTATTCAACAATGTGTGTATGACCGTAAATCGCAATGTCCGCGTTCTGCGATTCTGCCGCCTCCATTATGTATTCTTGCGTATATCGGACGCCGTAATTGTGCCCATGCGTTATAAAAATTTTGTGCTCCTCAACTTCGATGATTCTCTCGTATAAAATGTTGGGCGTTGGCCAGTCGCAGTTGCCAGCCACGCCATAAACAGGAACATCTAACAATGATTGCAAATACTCTGCGTCGGGCGTGCAATCGCCCATGTGTAGCCACATATCCATATTTTGCGCGATACTTACTGCCTGGTCTATCGCCGACCAACTTCCGTGAGTGTCGCTTATAAGTCCAATTTTCACGGCGGGTGCCACGCAGATTAATGCGCGACTATCCTCCTTTCATTATGTAAAGCATTATGAAAATTTTTCTTTAAGCTTTAAAATCATCTCCCTTAATGCTACGCCTCTGTGGCTGATTTTATTTTTTTCGTCGACGGGCAGTTGAGCCATAGTGCGCTTGTCGTCAATATAAAAATACGGATCATAGCCGAAGCCGCCGTTGCCCTGCGCGACGGTTTTAATTT
>CAMJKR010000220.1 GCA_946406415.1 uncultured Selenomonadales bacterium
CGGAATTTTATCTGCAAAATCAAATGGAACTCGTCAGCGACTCTTTGACACGCCATAACTTAATGCAAATGGGTTTGATAATGATTGCGCTGTTTATCATGTTCAATATTTACAATATGATGATGACACGCGAAAAAAATATGGAGCGGGAAAAAGTTCAGGCGGAGCGCAGCAATAAGGCTAAGTCAACGTTTCTGTCGAATATGAGCCACGATATACGCACGCCCATGAACGCCATTATCGGCTACACAAATCTAATAAAAAAAGAACCTGGTCTTCCGCCGCGCATGAAAGATTATCTCGATAAAATTGAGGCGTCGAATAATCACCTGTTATCGCTGATTAATGATATTCTTGACATGAGCCGGATTGAAAGCGGCAAAATGGAACTTGACCCGCAAAAATCGAATATCGTTAAGGCTTTGAACGAAGTTAAAGATTTATTCGCTACGCAAATGGCTAACAAGGGCTTGACGTTCGCGGTTAATATCGAACACGTCATGAATAAAACTGTTATGTGCGACACGCCGCGCCTTAATCGTGTCTTGTTGAATCTTATCAGTAATGCGTTTAAATTTACGCCCGAAGGCGGCTCCGTTACAGTTACACTCCGTCAAGTCGGCGGCAACGAGGAGAAAGGCTCTTATGAATTGCGCGTTAAAGATACGGGCATGGGCATGACGCCCGAATTTGCCAAAAAAGTTTTCGCCGCCTATGAACGCGACCGTTCCGTTAGCAACATTCAAGGCACGGGTTTAGGCATGAGCATTACTAAAAGTATCGTTGAGCTGATGGGCGGCACGATTGACGTTGAAACCGAACTCGGCAAGGGCACGGAATTTATCGTTCGCGTTGACTTCCCGATTGTCGACGAGCCCGACGAGGAAGAAATTGAGCAAATCACCGACGAGAAAGGCGAGCTTGACTTCAGCAAAATTAAACTGCTGTTGGTTGAGGATAATGAAGTTAATCGCGAAATTGCGTCGCTGATTCTTACGGAATTTGGATTCGGCTTGGACACGGCGGAAAATGGAAAAATTGCTGTCGATAAAGTTGCGGCGAGTAAACCGGGCGAATACGACGCAATTTTAATGGATGTTCAAATGCCGATTATGAACGGCTACGAGGCGACGAAAAAAATCCGCGAGCTTCCCAATCCGAAACTTGCGCAGATACCAATTATTGCAATGACGGCGAACGCCTTCACAGAGGACATTCAAACGGCAAAAGATGCGGGCATGAATAGCCATATTGCTAAGCCGCTCGATATAGAAAAAATGATTGAAACGCTAACGGAGGTGTTGAAATGAAAAAATTTTTAGCATTGCTGATTGTTTTAATCGTTGCGTTGTGTGCAGGTTGCGGCGAAAAAATTATTTATAAATCTATTACACACGACGAGGCAACGAAAATTATAGCCGATAATCCCAATGCGATTGTCCTTGACGTACGGACGTCTGACGAGTACGAAAAGAAACACATTCCCAACGCGATTTCCCTGCCGCTTGAAGAGTTGCGCAACGGAAATTTTGCGTCCATACCCGACAAGAATCAAACGATTTTGATTTACTGTTGGACGGGGCGTCGTGCTCAAGATTCGGCGCAACTTCTTGCTGATAAGGGTTATAAAAACGTTTACGAATTCGGCGGCATTGCTGATTGGAAAGGTCCCGTCGTCGGCGCAGAAATTTATAAACACATAACTCACGACGAGGCGCAAGAAATTTTAGAAACTAATTCGGACGCAGTTTTGATTGATTGTCGTTTCCCAAAAGATTACGAAGCTAGACACATTGTCGGAGCCGTTTTTGTTCCAAAGGAAGCTGTTATGGCAGAAGATTTTTCTAAAATCCCCAACAAGGACGCGCCGATTATATGTTATTGCGGCGATGGCAATCGTGCACGGCAAACGGCAAAACTTCTCGTCGAAAAAGGTTACAAGCACGTTTACGAAATGGGCGGCATTATCGATTGGGAAGGAGCCGTTGAGGGTACCGAAGTTGAGTAAAAAAATAAAGCGGCGAGAAATTATCCCGTCGCTTTTTTGTTGCTAAAAATTATTTTAGAATTCTTGATCGCGTGTAGAAATTTTATTTTGAACGTAAGCAATAAAGTCGTCAACGCTCATTGAAACGCTATCTTTTGCGCTGTACTTTCTAATCGGCAAATTGCCCGTCTCAACTTCCTTGTCGCCGATAACAATCGTGTATGGAATTTTACGGACTTGGCTGTCGCGAATTTTTTTATTGATTTTCTCGTTGCGGTCGTCGATTTCTGCGCGGAACTTGAGCACGAAAAATTTATCGGCAAGTTCTTTAGCGTAGGCAAGATGATTATCGGTTATCGGCAAAAGTTTTATCTGAACGGGAGCCAACCACACAGGGAACGCACCCGCATAATTTTCAATCAAAATGCCAATGAATCGCTCAATGCTACCGTAAACGACGCGATGAACCATAATCGGGCGATGCTTTTCTCCGTCCTCGCCGATATAATTTAAATCGAACTTTTCAGGCAAGAGCATGTCAAGTTGAATCGTTCCGCATTGCCACGTTCTACCGATTGAGTCTTTCAAGTGGAAGTCAATCTTTGGACCGTAAAACGCGCCGTCGCCCTCGTTAACGACATAATCAAGCCCGCGATGTTCCAAAGCTTTTTGCAGAGCATTAGTCGCCAATTCCCAAGTTGCGTCGTCGCCCATTGAATTTTCGGGGCGCGTCGACAGCTCCGCTTTATAAGTCAACCCAAAAGTTTTATAAACCTCGTCGAATAAGTCAATCGTCTTTTGGATTTCCGGCTCAACCTGCGCGGGCGTCATGTAAATATGGGCATCGTCCTGCGTGAAGTTCCTAACCCTAAACAAGCCGTGCAAAACGCCGCTTTTCTCGTGGCGGTGAACTAATCCCAATTCCGCCAACTTCAACGGCAAGTCGCGATAGCTGTGCACGTGCGTATTATAAACCAACATGCTACCAGGACAATTCATAGGCTTAACGGCGTAATCTTCCTCGTCAATCTTCGTGAAGTACATATTTTCTTTGTAATGATCCCAATGCCCAGAAGTTTCCCAGAGCTTGCGATTTAAAATTATCGGCGTCTTAATCTCTTGATAACCGTAGCGGCGATGAACTTCGCGCCAATAATTTAACAGCTCATTTTGAATAATCATGCCGTTGGGGTGGAAAAACGGGAAGCCCGGACCTTCGTCGTGCAAGCTGAATAAATCCAACTCCTTGCCAAGTTTGCGGTGGTCACGACGCGCCGCCTCCTCCAACATGTGCAGATAGTCTTTAAGCTCGTCTTTAGTTTCAAACGCCGTGCCATAAATACGTTGGAGCATTTTATTATGTTCGTCGCCGCGCCAATACGCGCCCGCAATCGACATTAACTTAAACGCCTTAACTTTGCCCGTCGATTGAACGTGAGGACCGGCGCACAAGTCAGTAAAATCGCCTTGCGTGAACAAAGAAATTTCCGCGTCTTCGGGCAGAGCCTCAATCAGCTCAACTTTATAAATTTCGCCCTCGTCGCCAAATTTTTTCAAGGCGTCGGCTCGTGAAAGCGTCGAACGTTCCAGCTTAAGATTTTGCTTGACGATATTTTTCATTTCGCGTTCGATGTCGGTGAGGTCTTCGTCGGTAATTTTTTTCTCGGTGTCAATGTCGTAGTAAAAGCCGGTATCAATCGCCGGACCGATAGCCAGTTGAACGCCTTTACCGTCTGCGCCGCCGTAGAGATGTTTTATCGCTTGCGCCATGATATGCGAGGCGGTGTGTCTCAGGGCGTGCAAAGCCTCCGCGCCTTCGACTTCCGCTAAACTTCCGTCTTTAGTTATAATTGTTGCCATTTATTTAGCCTCCTTTAATGGTTTGATTCTTGCAATGGAAAATTTTTCCTGCTTAAAGTCGAAAGCCCCGTTGGTGAGGCGGGACTTCCTTGCGTCAGATCGGGACGCTAAGCGAGGGGTGATAAGTTCTTAGCGGTCGAGCCATTTGATGATGAAATACGAGATAACATTGGCTGCGATTGTCGCTAAGAAGGTTGAGATTGACATTTTGTTGCCTCCTTTCCGTTGCGGTATAGGTTTAGCAACATCGCAAGTTTACAACAAAAATTTTACTTTGACAAATAGATATTTTCTCTTGCAAATTTAGATTAAATATTGTATATTTACATCAGAGATTGACATTTATTGTTACCTCCTTTGGTGGAAGCAACAAAAAGAAAGCCTCGGCTGGTTACCTGGGCTTAAAAATTAACATCAGACAAAAAGACCGCCTCCGATTTTGGAAGCGGTCTTTTGCCGTATCAGCGGAAATATTTCGTTACCAGCTCTGCACGCTCAATAAGCAATTTTTCTCGTCTGGCACGCGCAGAACTTTTCAGCGTCTCGCAATTCGTCACATACGCGGCAAATTCTTCCTGCAACTTCATTGGCGGCAACGGAATATTAGCGCGTCCGATACTTTGTTTATTCAAAGTAACCCCTTTAACTGCTTGCATTTGCCCACGACTCCAATCATGTTTCTGCAAATAAATTCGCAAATAATCTTCATTGATAAGATATTTCGTTTTACTTATGAAAGCGGCAATCGCTTCGTTCGTGTAAATTTCTTCAGATGTTATCGCCGTTCTGCCGATTGTCAATTTGAAACTCATAATAACAGTATTTGCCGGTACAATTTTTATTCCCGTCTCATCAACTGCCGCTTATGAAATT
>CAMJKR010000221.1 GCA_946406415.1 uncultured Selenomonadales bacterium
GCGAATATGAAACGGCGTCGCGCTTGCAAGTTGAGATTTACGCCAAAATTGAGGAACTTAAACTTCTTTATGACGCTTACGAAAAAAATATTATCTAAATTGAAAAACGCGCCATTGTTCGCAAGGCAAAAAAAATCGACGCCGAATTTGTCACTGACCTCGACGCCTATAATTGGAATAAAATTTTCTTATTGCGAGCCGCGCTTGCTAAAGATTCTATCGACGAAAAATCATTGTTTACGCAACTGATAACCGCGTTGAATTCCGGCGAATATGAAACGGCGTCGCGCTTGCAAGTTGAGATTTACGCCAAAATTGAGGAGCTTAAACTTCTTTACGACGCTTACGAGAAAAATATTATCTAGGGTTGTATTCAAAAGCGACTTTAACATTAATCGAAAAAATCCCCGACACTTATTGCGAATGTCAGGGATTTTTTTGTTAGAAATTTTAATTATGCCAGCGCGTCGCCGCCGCCAACGTAATCTTGGATCGCCAGCGAATAAACTAATCTTCTGTCGCGCATGAAAGTTAAAACGCGCATGACTTCCCACGCCGTATCAAGACTCGTAAAGCAGGGAACGCCTAATTCAACCGTCGCCCGCCGAATTCTAAAGCCGTCTTTGGCAACGTGTTTGCCGGGTGCTTGAGTGTTAACGACCATGTGAATTTTGCCGAGCTTAATCATCTGGATAATATCTGTACTGCGCTGGTGAACTTTGCCGACAACTTCCGCGTCAATGCCGATTGATTGCAGAGCCTTAGCAGTGCCCTCCGTCGCCACAATTTTAAATCCGAGTTCGGAAAATGCGCGGGCAAGTTGTTTCATTTCTTCTTTGTCCTTGTCGGCAACCGTGAACAAAATGCAACCGTTTTTCGGAACGATTATTCCTGCGCCGGTTATCGCCTTGTAAAGTGCGCGGGCGTAGTGATAATCAATGCCCATAACTTCGCCGGTAGATTTCATTTCGGGACCAAGAGAAATGTCAACGTCTTGCATTTTGGCAAAAGAGAACACCGGAGCTTTGACGGCGACATAAGGTTTAGGTTCAACCATGCCCGAATAATAGCCCATTGTCTTAAGCGTCGCGCCGAGAGCAACACGGGTTGCCACATTAACCATTTTAATATTCGTGACTTTGCTGAGGAAAGGAACCGTGCGACTTGAACGCGGATTGACTTCGATAACATAAACTCTGCCGTCAGCCACAACGTATTGAATATTCAGCAAGCCTTTGACGTTAAGCGCAAGAGCAAGGCGTTTGGTGTAGTCGGTGATTGTGTATATAACTTTGGACGGGAGAGTTTGCGGCGGATAAACGGCAATGCTGTCGCCGCTGTGGACGCCAGCCCGCTCGACATGCTCCATAATGCCGGGTATAACCACGTCAACGCCGTCGCTAATCGCGTCAACTTCAACCTCTGTGCCTTGCATATATCTATCAACTAAAACGGGGTGGTCGGGTGTAACTTTAACTGCGCGGCTCATGTAATCGCGAAGTTCTTCCTCGTTGTAGACAATTTCCATAGCGCGCCCGCCCAAAACGTAACTTGGACGAACCATAACAGGATAGCCGATATTAGCCGCACCAGTTATCGCGTCGTCAAGATTAGTTACGCTGATTCCTTTTGGACGCGGGATATTTAATTCAGTCAACATTTCGTCGAAGCGTTCACGGTCTTCTGCGCGGTCAATGTTGTCGACGCTCGTGCCAAAAATCCTAACACCTGCCGCCGCTAAACTTGCCGCCAAATTAATTGCCGTTTGCCCGCCAAATTGGACAATGACGCCGGCAGGTTTTTCTTTGTCGATAATATTTAAAACGTCCTCTGTTGTTAGCGGCTCAAAATAAAGTTTATCGGAAATGTCAAAGTCCGTTGAAACGGTTTCAGGGTTGTTATTGATGATAATCGCCTCAATGCCCGCCTCGCGCAACGCCCAAACCGAATGCACGGAGCAATAATCAAACTCGACGCCCTGCCCAATGCGAATCGGTCCGGAGCCTAAGACGACGATTTTGCGATTGTTGCTAACTTCTACCTCGTCAACCTCTCCGCGATAAGTTGAGTAATAGTAAGGCGTCATGGCTTCAAATTCCGCCGCGCAGGTGTCAACCATTTTATACACGGGCAAAATTTTAAATTGCTTGCGCATGTCGCGGACTTCGTTAACGTTCGTGTTAGTTAATTCGGCGATTGACTTATCAGCTAAGCCCAAAAGTTTTGCCTCGCGCAGAATTTTTGCGTTGAGTTCGCCCTTTGCAAGCCGAACTTCCATATCCGTAATATTTTTAATCTTGTCGATAAACCAGCGGTCAATCTTTGTAATTTCGGCAATTTCTTCCGTCGTGGCAACATTTCTGCGCAATGCTTCAGCGATAAGGAAAAGTCTTTCGTCGTCGACGCGGCTAAGACGCTTTTTAATTTTGTCGTCGTCCCA
This sequence comes from uncultured Selenomonadales bacterium, assembly GCA_946406415.1. Taxonomy (GTDB): domain Bacteria; phylum Bacillota; class Negativicutes; order Selenomonadales; family Selenomonadaceae; genus Quinella. The sequence goes on from CAMJKR010000221.1 coordinate 2,441, forward strand.
ATCGTCCATTTTGTCCATATGCAAACGATTAACGCCGATTTCCAAACTGCGGACGGCTTTAAGAATTGCGCCCTCAAAAGTTCTGTCGAGGCTCATAACTTCGCCCGTCGCTTTCATCTGCGTACCTAACGTTGTATCAGCGTAAACAAATTTATCGAACGGCCAGCGCGGGAATTTCACAACGATATAGTCAACACTCGGCTCAAAGCAAGCCTTAGTTTTCTTCGTGACGGCGTTAACAATCTCGTCAAGCGTGTAGCCAATCGCGATTTTAACGCTAACTTTAGCAATCGGATAACCAGTTGCCTTCGACGCCAAAGCCGACGAACGACTTACACGCGGATTAACTTCTATGACGTAATAATTTTGGCTCTTCGGGTCAAGCGCGAATTGAATATTACAACCGCCCTCAATCTCAAGCGCACGAATAATTTTCAAACTCGCCGAGCGCAAAATTTGATATTCTTGGTCGGTTAAAGTTTGCGTGGGTGCAACAACGATTGAATCGCCCGTATGCACGCCGACGGGGTCGAAATTTTCCATGCTACAAATAGTTATGCAGGTGTCGTTGCTGTCGCGCATAACTTCATACTCAATTTCTTTCCAGCCCGCGATTGAGCGTTCAATTAACACTTGCCCAATCATTGAATATTTCAGCCCGCGCAGAGTTATCTCGAAAAGTTCTTCCTCGTTGTTGGCAATGCCGCCGCCCGTGCCGCCGAGTGTGTAAGCCGGTCTAACAATCAACGGATAACCAATTTTGTTTGCGAAGTCAATCGCGCCGTGAATGTCCTCAACGATTGTAGATTCGGGAATTGGTTCGCCAATACGCTCCATTGTTTCCTTGAAAAGTTCGCGGTCTTCAGCTTTTTTAATCGCCTCAATCGACGTGCCCAAAAGTTCGACGTTGTATTTATCAAGTACGCCGCTTTCCGCCAGCTGTACCGCCAAATTTAATCCCGCTTGCCCGCCCAGCGTCGCAAGTAAACCGTCGGGGCGTTCTTTCTCGATTATCGCCGACAAAAAGTCGACAGTAAGCGGTTCGATATAAACGCGGTCGGCAATGTTGGCATCAGTCATTATCGTTGCGGGATTTGAATTGACGAGGACGACTTCCAAGCCCTCCTCTTTGAGCGAGCGACATGCTTGCGAGCCGGCGTAATCAAACTCCGCCGCCTGCCCTATGATTATCGGTCCCGAACCAATGACGAGTATTTTATTGAGATTATTTTTCTTAGGCATAAATTTGCCCCCTTCGTCGTGTAAAATTTTTAAGCGGCTTTATTTTCTTCCGTTGGTAAATCGTAATAAGCGTTGATTGCTTGCTGAAAACGTTGCTGTAAATCTTCCAAGCGATAAAAGCCATCAGCGTTTTGATTTAGTCCTTTGAATTTAATCGGAATAATCATCGGCGGATTATCCAAAGTTAGCGTAGTTTTATTTCGCAACTGCTCCGCGCTCTGATAAATCAATTCCGTTTTGGCGTAGTCGATACCGTCCGCGCCGCGCCATTTTTCTATAACGAATTTCACGCCGATAGGAGTTTTGGTTTCTATGGTTTGCGGCAGGGAATATTTTTCAGCGTCGAGAGCTACCAATATGCTCCAGATATTTGAATCGTGCCCGCAAAGGAATGTAAATTTTCTATCGAGCGAAAGTTCATCATTGATAACTTGCAAGAGCGGACGAGCTGTATTGACGGCAACGGCAGGCGCACTGTAGAAAACAAAGGCGTAAAAGTCTTTTACGTCCGAAATCTTTTGCCAGTCGCTTAAGCTTACTTTGTGACCAAATGCGGCATCAAGCGGAGTTTTCGCCTCGTAGTATTGGAGAGTCAAAGCATCGGAGGCTTGACCGGCAAGTCTTAAAGTCCCGTTAGCGTCTAGCCCCTTGCCAATATCAAAAGTAAGTCCGAGCTTTTCGTCGCGAAAATGTTTAAGTCCTTCCGCCTTAGCCATTTCGGATTTTTCAAAGTCCAAAACGTGTTCTATCAAGCGGAGATTTTCTTTCGGCATTTTATCGGCGAACATGGCGCGCATATGTTTATTCACCTGCGCACGATATTTTTCACTTTTAAAAGTCAGTTCCGGAATGAAAACGGGATCCATTTCCCCAACAGCTAATTTGTGTTCAACGCGAACGTTAGCGACGGGGAAAAGCCCGCTTGAAAAAAACTGCGCAGTCGCGATTGTGCGTTGAAATGAGTTTGCATAGAATCGAACTTCGCCTTCAGCAGGAATATAATTT
>CAMJKR010000222.1 GCA_946406415.1 uncultured Selenomonadales bacterium
CATTTTAATCCTCCTTTAGTCGCCGATTATCTTAGCACAGTTGACACGGGGCGGCAAATGTATTTTAATATTTTATTCAGAAAGAACTGCTATAGTTGCAAAAACTTTGGCGGAAGGAGGTCACGCCTTGAAGAAAAAAATTGTTGGCGGAATAATTTTGACGGCACTAATAAGCGTGGCGTTGACTTTGGGTTTTGTGTGTATATTATTGGGACTTAACTCAAGCAACGCGCTCGACCTCGGAAGATTTTTTATCGCGATGCGTTTTATCGAGGGCAATTACGTTCAGGAAGTGGATAGGCGCACCTTAATCGACGGGGCAATAAATGGCATGGTAAATTCTTTAGGAGATCCTCACTCGGTTTATCTCGCGCCTCAGCTTTACAGTCAACTGCGTGCAGAAACCAGCGGGGCTTTTGGCGGCATTGGTGTTTACATGGGCTTTAAAAATGGCGGCGTGCAAGTTGTAAGCGTTATTCCCGACGGACCCGGACAAAAGGCAGGACTTCAAGCGGGCGACGAAATTTTAGCGGTGGACGGTCAACCTGTCGAAGAAATTTCTCCTGGCGAAGTTGCGCTGAAAATTCGCGGCGAAATTGGTACGCCCGTCGAACTTTTGATTCACCGTGAGGGTTTCGATGATATGCTTTACAACTTAACGCGGGAAAATATTAAAGTCAAAACTGTGGCGGGCAAAATGATTGATGATAAACTTGGCTACATAAAAATTTCAAACTTCAGCGAGAACACCGGCGACGAATTCAAAGATACGCTTGCTGAACTTGAACGCTCCGGCATGAAAGGTTTTGTTCTCGACATGCGACAAAATCCCGGCGGCGTCATTAACGGTTGCATTGAGATTGGTCAAGAACTTGTCCCTGCCGGAACGATTACTTCCGTGATTAAGCGCGACGGCTCCAAAGAAGTTTACACCTCTGATTTGGCGGCGGCAAAATTTCCGATTGTCGTTTTGATTGACCACAATAGCGCGAGTGCCGCTGAACTTTTGAGTGGCGCGTTGCAGGATACTAAAGCGGCGATTGTCGTCGGTGAAACTTCTTACGGCAAAGGCTCTGTGCAGACGCTTATTCCTATGGCGCATGATGACGGTTTGAAACTTACAATCGCGAAATATTACACGCCGAACGGCAAATGCATTGACGGCTTAGGAGTTACGCCCGACGTTGAAATAAAAATGCCCGCGCCGCCGCACCCGATGTACGACCTCAACCTCGACGAGGAAAGCGACCTTCAACTTGCTAAGGCTGAGGAACTTTTAAGGCATCAAGTTGACGCAGGGAAAATTTTGTTCGACGATAATTTTTGGAAGAATTCTAATTGAGGTAGAAAAAATGTTTGATAGGAAATTGACGCGGCAAATTAGCGTTGGCAAAATAAAAATTGGCGGCGGTGCTCCGATTAGTATTCAATCAATGACGAATACCAAAACGCACGACGCGACGGCAACGATTGAGCAAATTAAAAAATTGGCGACGGAAGGTTGCGACATTGTGCGCGTTGCCGTGCCTGACATGACGGCAGCAAAAACTTTGGGCAAAATTATTTCGGCGGTTGAAGTGCCGATTATCGCGGATATTCACTTTGATTATAAACTTGCGCTTGAGTCGATTGCTCAAGGCGTGGCGGCGTTGCGATTAAATCCTGGCAACATTGGCGGGGCGGCTCATGTTCGCGAAGTTGTAAAATCTGCGCGGGCGGCAAAAGTTCCGATAAGAATTGGCGTAAATGCCGGTTCGTTGAGTAGAAAATTGTTGGCAAAATATGGAGGCGCGACGCCTGAAGCATTAGTCGAGTCTGCATTGGAGCACGTGGAAATTTTAGAGGCGGAAGATTTTTTCGACATAAAAATTTCGCTTAAAGCTCACGACGTGCCGTTGACTTTGGCGGCGTATCGATTGATGAGCGCGAAAAAAAATTACCCGCTCCATTTGGGCATAACGGAGGCGGGAACAGTTAACACGGGCGTAATAAAATCGTCGGTGGGAATTGGCGCGTTGTTAGCTGAAGGCATTGGAGATACAATCCGCGTTTCGTTGACGGGAGACCCTGTTGTCGAGGTAAAAGTTGCTAAAGAAATTTTAAAGTCATTGGGATTGCGCGACGGCGGAGTTACTTTGATAGCATGTCCGACTTGCGGGCGAACTAAGATTGACTTGCCTAAAATCGCCGCGCAGGTTGAGGAAAAAATTTCTTCAATCAAACAGCCGTTGACGGTTGCAGTTATGGGTTGCGTAGTAAATGGTCCGGGCGAGGCGCGAACTGCTGACGTTGGCATAGCGGGCGCGGACGGCGAGGGAATTATTTTTCGCAAAGGCGTTATCGTTCGCAAGGTTCCCGAATCCGAGCTTGTCGCCGAACTTTTTAAAGAGATTGACACTATTTTGAATGTAACTTATTAAAAAATTTTTGGGAGGTTTGTTTATGGCATTGCTTGAGATAAAAACGGCGGGCGACCCTGTCTTGAAAAAAGTTTGTGCGCCGGTTGAAAAGATAGACAAACGCTTGAGAAAACTTTTAGACGACATGGCTGAGACAATGTACGCTAGCGATGGCGTTGGGATTGCCGCGCCGCAAGTCGGGGAATCAATTCGCGCAGTTGTCGTCGACGTGGACAGAAAGGAGCGGAAGAATCGCTACGACTTGGTTAATCCCGTCATAACTTTCCGCGAGGGTTCGGTTGTCGACAATGAAGGTTGCCTTTCTTGCCCCGACCTTTTCGGCGACGTAGAGCGGGCGGCTAAAATTCGCGTCGAGTACACCAGCCGCTTTGGCAAGAAGAAAACTTTAGAGGCGGAAGGTTTGCTTGCCCGTTGCATTCAACACGAGCTTGATCATCTTGACGGACGACTTTTTATCGACATTGCCAAAAACATCACCAAAGGTAAAAAGGAGCGCAAATAATTACTCGGCGGGCTTTTTTTGATTTTCTATAGTGCGTTTTAATGCGTCGAGCTGTTCTTCCGGAACTTGTACCGTCCCAAATTTTTGTAAGTCCCGCACCACGTCCACTTCGCCAAGCATAAGTGCCATTATGGAGGTCAAGTCTGCGAAGTTCATTTGTTCCCATTCTTTTGCTTCTGCCGCCGAAATTTTCCCGCGCTTTTTGGCTTGTTTTATCGCCTTTTTCATGCGCTTATCGTACATGCTCATCAAATTAAAGTTGAAATAATCTTTTTCGTTCATATTAACCTTTCCTTTCCATACATCAATTATCAGAAATTTTTTGTGGTGAGGCAAGCCGAATTAAAATGCGCGTAATCCGCAAGCCTTCGACTTCCTCAACGTAAAAAGTATTGCCCTCGAACGCGGCAGATTGCCCAACGCGAGGTTCACCGCCCAATTTATCGTTGAGCCAGCCGCCCACCGTGTCAACGTCCTCGTCGTCAATCTTAATGCCAAATTCGTCCTCAAGCTCCTCAAGCAACATTTTGGCATCAACCGAATAAAGATTTTCCTCGCGCTTTTCGGAGTCGGGGCGTTCCTCGTCGAACTCGTCTTGAATTTCGCCGACAATTTCCTCGACAATGTCCTCAATCGTAACCATGCCCGCCGTCCCGCCGTATTCGTCGACGACTATCGCCAGTTGCGAACGATTTTTCTGCATAGTTTCCAGCAAAACGCTAACATCCATACTTTCCGGCACGAAGAAAACTTTTCGCGCCAATTTTTTTAGGCTCGGCTTGCGCTTGCCCTGAATCAAAACTTTAGTCAAATCTTTTATGTGCAGAAAGCCAACGATATGATCTTTATCGTCGTCACAAATTGGGTAGCGCGTCATTTCCTCTTCCAAAATCGTAGCGAGATTTTCCTCGTAACTTTTGTTGAGATAAAGGCAAACCATATCGGGGCGCGGCACCATAATTTCCCTAACATTGCGTTCGGTGAAGTCGAAGACATTATCGACAAAATCAACTTCGGTGTCGTCGACGAGTCCTTGCTTGCGGCTCTCCTTCATGAGCAGGCGAATTTCTTCGGGATTGTGTGCAACCTCGCCCTCTGAAATCGTTAAGCCCAAATGATGACTTACAAAGCCGGCTGTCTTGTTTAGCAACCACACGAACGGATACATGACTTTCCAAAAGATAAGCATTGGAATTGCGATATTGAGCAAAATTTTTTCTGCCGCCGCGATTGCCATTGATTTTGGCGTTAACTCACCTAAGATTATGTGCATGGACGTTATCAGCGAAAAAGCCAGCGCGAATGAAATTGTATGTCCGACCGTTTCGCCAAAGCCCAGCGCGTGAATTGCCGGTGCGATTAATTTAGCAACAAAAGGTTCGCCGACCCAACCTAAGCCCAGCGACGCCAGAGTTATTCCGAGCTGTGTAACCGATAATGCCTCGTCGAGTTCGTCGATTAATTTTTTTGCATACTTCGCCCGCGTGTTGCCCTCTTGAATCAAAGTTTCGAGCCGCGACGGGCGCATTTTTACGCAACAAAATTCTGCCGCGACAAAAAAGCCGTTCATGGCAATCAAGAACAAAACGAGGAACGTATTAAGTAATATGGGCACGATGTCCATCAAAAAACCTCCATTGAAAGTTAAGCAGTTAAAATTTTTCCCGCATTATACTATTCAAGGAGATAATCGACAAATATTTTTTATAAATAAGCTGAACGTTCATAAGTAAATTTTTAATTGA
>CAMJKR010000223.1 GCA_946406415.1 uncultured Selenomonadales bacterium
AGAGCCGCGAAATTGTCGCCGTAAACAAAAAAGCCGCCGAATGCGGACTTAAGCCCGGAATAAAATGTTCGTCGGTCGGCAAGCCCGAAAATCATAAGGGTTGCCAATGCGATAAGGCTGTTGACACCGGCGAGCCGCAAATTTGCACCTACGAAGGGCAATTCGGCAAGGCTTACGGCTATTGGATACCGATTACCGAAAAGCCCGAATGGATTATTCATTTCGGCGTTGGTTATGCCTTTGAATATCCCAAAATCGACCGCGCTCCGTCCAAAAAAGCTACGGAAAGTATTCATGGCTTGACGAAAGGCACCGACTTGCAACCCGCAATGGAGGTTTTGGCTCAAGGCGAGGCTAATGGCACGATGATGTATTACGCGCTTGCTAGGCTTGCTAAAGAACAGGGCTTGAATGAGGTTGCGGATACTTTTATTGAGTCGGCGAATCAAGAGGCAGTTCACGCGGGATTTTATGCTGTACTTAGCGGCAAAGTCCAAAAAGATTTCTGGCAATTCGTCGCGGGCGTCGCTAAAGCTGAATACTGCGGCAAGACAAAAATTAAAGGCTTGGCGGATATGGTTCGTGCGGCAGGCTTAGATAAAGCGGCTGACGAAATGGAAGTTTTCGCCGAACAGGAATGGCATCATGGCGTTGTTATCGACGAGCTGTTGAAAAAATACGCACCCGAATATTTAAATTCCGGCGGCAAAAAATGGATCTGTGGTGTTTGCGGCTACGAACACACCGGCGACAATCCGCCCGAATGTTGTCCCGTGTGCGGTCAACCTGCCTCCGTGTTCAAGGAAAAAGACGCTGAACCTGCTCCACAAGCTGAACCCGCGCAAAAAACTTTTGTATGCACGATTTGCGGCTATGAATGCAAAGGCGATAATCCGCCCGATGTTTGTCCCGTGTGCGGTCAACCGGCGTCCGTTTTTAAGGAAAAAGTATAATGAACAGGCGCGAATTTATTAAAGCGGCTGGCGTTGCGACGCTCGGCTTGATGATTGACGGTCAAAATTTTGTTGAGGCTAGGAGGTCTCCAATTATGAAAGTTTCTGCAGTTAAACTCTATGACGGCGGTTATATGATGAAATCGTTTGCTTGCGGCGGCGGCTTGCCCGAAGGTTCGATTAAAGAGGAAAAACTCCGCTCCAGCTTGCAAAATTTTGTTATAGACACCGGCAAGGAAATTATTCTCGTCGATACCGGCTTTCCTGCCGAAGAAACTGTTCCTGTTACCAAAGATTCCGTGATAACTTTCGGCGATAAGGTTAAAGATTATGTCGACGCACTCAAGGCGGCTGGCTACGATCCTAAAAAAGTTTCTAAAATCCTAATTACCCATAAACATGCCGACCATACCGGCGAATTGCGCCACTTCCCCAACGCTAAAATTTATATCTCGCGAATCGAAGCCGACGACATGAAATTGACGGGCGATAACGTCGTTCGCACTGATTTTACTGACGGCGCATATAAAAATTTCGACGCGTGCCAAAAAATCGCTGACGGCGTGTATTATATCTTCGCGCCTGGTCACACAAAGGGCAATTCAATCGTTATCGTTGAGGACGGCGACAAAAATTATCTGATTCACGGCGATGTTACCTACACCGATGAGGCTTTGCTCGAAAATAAATTGTCCGTTGTCTTTGAAGACTTAGCCGCCGCCCGCGACACCTTAAATCGCGTTCGTGCCTTTATTAAGGAAAATAAAACCATTTACCTTTCCACGCACACGCCGTTTGGCTATGAAAATCTTGACGCGCAAAAAATTATGGAGCTTCCCGACATTGAGGAAACTCCGATTGCTGAAGATAAAGCCACTGAAACTAAAAAAGTTGAAGGTACCGTTTGGGTTTGCTCTGTCTGCGGCTATGAACACGTCGGCGACGAACCGCCCGCTGTTTGTCCGCGTTGCAAGCAACCTTCTACCGCTTTCCGTAAAAAATAATTCTGTCCGATAAAAATTTTATCCCCGCATTTTTAGCTGGTAGCTCATAGCTGTTAGCTGTTAACTGTTAGATTTTTTTCTAATTACTAACCACTAGCCACTAACCACTAAAACTGCAGGGGATTTTTTTATTTCAAAAATTTTTTCAAGGCTTGACCTGTGTAAGAATTTTCTACTTGCGAAATTTCTTCGGGCGTGCCGCTCGCAACAACTTCGCCGCCCTTGTCGCCGCCGTCAGGTCCCAAATCAATTATATAATCCGCATTTTTTATAACGTCTAAGTTGTGCTCGATAATTATCACCGTGTCGCCGCGATTTACCAGCCGTTGAATCACGTCGATTAATTTTTTTACGTCGTCGAAGTGCAAACCAGTCGTCGGCTCGTCCATTATATAAATATTAGCCGCCCTGCCCAGAGGTCGCGCCAATTCGTAGGCAAGCTTAACACGTTGAGCCTCGCCGCCGCTAAAAGTATTCGCCGATTGCCCCAATTCGATATAACCCAAGCCAACATCGTGCAAAACTTGCAACATGCGCTTAATCGTCGGGACGTTCTCGAAAAATTCCAAAGCCTCGTCAACGGGCATGTTCAAAACGTCGGAAATATTTTTGCCTTTGTAATTTACCTCCAAAGTTTCGGCGTTAAACCTTTTGCCTTTGCAAACGTCGCAAGTTACATAAACATCGGGCAAAAAGTTCATTGGAATTTTCAAGACGCCATTGCCGCCGCAACTCTCGCAACGTCCGCCCTTAACGTTAAAACTAAATCGTCCTGCTTTGTAGCCTCGCAACTTCGCGCCATTAGTTTCAGCAAAAAGTTTTCTTATATGGTCGGCAACGCCCGTATAAGTCGCAATATTTGAACGCGGCGTTCTGCCAATCGGGTCTTGGTCAATCATCGTTACTTTGCTGATTCCGAGCGGCTCCAGTTCCATTTCCTTAAGTCGCGGATAAATAATTTCCTCAACGAGCGTCGACTTGCCGCTACCTGATACGCCTGTTATCAACGTCAAAGCTTTGAGCGGAATTTTTACCGAAATATTTTTGAGATTATTTTTATTGGCGTCTTTGAACTCCAAAACTTGCGAAATATCGCGTCGAATTGTCGGAACGGGAATAATTTTTCTGCCGCTCAAGTAATCGCCCGTCAAAGAATTTTTTTCTGTAGAAATTTCGTCGGCAGTGCCTTGCGCAATGACTTCGCCGCCATTTTTGCCCGCGCCGCGTCCAATGTCAACGATTTCATCAGCCGCGCGAATTGTTTCCTCGTCGTGTTCGACAACGATTAAAGTATTTCCCAAGTCGCGCAGATTTTTTAACGTTTCCAACAGTTTTTGATTGTCATGTTGGTGAAGTCCTATTGACGGCTCGTCGAGGACGTAAAGCACGCCCGTTAACGCCGAACCAATTTGCGTCGCAAGCCTGATTCGCTGTGATTCGCCGCCACTTAACGTCGCCGATTTCCTCGACAAGCTCAAATAATCTAAGCCAACGTCGCATAAAAATTTTAGCCGCGAATTTATTTCCTTGAGAACCTGCGCGGCGATTTTTTTATCAGTTTCGTCGAGTTCAAGCGCGGAGAAAAATTTTTTGCAAGCGTCAACGGATAAGTCAACAACTTGCGCGATATTTTTTTCGCCGATTTTCACGCTAAGGGCTTCGGGATTTAATCTGTGACCATGACAGGCGGGGCAAGCGTCTTCGGGCAAATCTGACATTTTAAAATCGTGAATTGCCGCCATCCACTCGTACATAGTAGACCATTCGCGCAAATTAAAAATTTTTCCAAGCCCGTTGCATTTCGGACAAGCACCTTTCGGACTGTTAAAGGAAAAAAGTTGCGGCGTAATATCCGGCAAGCTGATTCCGCAATCGACACAAGCATTTTTCTCGCTGAACGTCAAAATTCCGTTATCAGTCTCCACGAAAACAATTCCGTTGCCAAATTTCAACGCGGTCTCCAAAGAATCCGCCAATCTGGAACGAATTCCGGCGCGATTAATCAATCTGTCGACGACGAGTTCAATAGAATGCTTTTTAGTTTTGGCAAGTGAAATTTCCTCGTCGAGGTCGCAAATTTTCCCGTCGACTTTAGCTCTGACGAAACCCGCCGCGCTCAATTTTTCTAAAATATCTTTGTGCGTGCCTTTTTGATGATTGACAATGGGCGCGAGCAAATAAAATTTCGTTTCGAGCGGCAAAGATAAAATCTGCGCTAAAATTTGGTCGACGCTTTGACTTTTGACGGGCTTGCCGCATTTCGGGCAGTGAGGCTTGCCGATTCGGGCGAATAAAAGCCTCAAGTAGTCATAAATTTCCGTTACAGTGCCGACAGTCGAGCGCGGATTATTATTTGTCGTCTTTTGATTAATCGCAATGGCGGGGCTAAGCCCTTCAATCAACTCAACGTCGGGTTTATCGGGCAAACCGAGAAATTGGCGAGCATAACTGGACAGCGACTCCATATAACGGCGTTGACCTTCGGCGTAAATGGTATCGAAGGCGAGCGAACTTTTGCCGCTACCAGAAACGCCGGTTATAACGACAAATTTATTTTTAGGAATGTCCAGCGAGATATTTTTAAGGTTATGAACGCGTGCACCGCGAATTTTTATCGAATTCAAAAATTTTTACCTCCGTAAAATTTTTAAGCTAGCAATGCGCATGCGTTGCGTATGGACGCGGCGATTACGTTTGAATCATAATAACG
>CAMJKR010000224.1 GCA_946406415.1 uncultured Selenomonadales bacterium
ATAGCCTCTTAAACATTTTTATTGATAACCACAGCGAAAAAATCGCATAGCCCGCCAAAATTAAAATCGACGGCAAGTTGAATCCCTCGCGCAAAAGTTGGCTCGTGTGAGTTAATGGCAAAATTTCTATTACCGCTCGGACGACGGGCGGCAATTCCGCTACGGAAAAAAATGTTCCGCACAAAAAACTCATCGGCATTAAAAGATATGTATTGACTTGTGCCAGTTCCTCATAAGTTTGAACTTTCAACGCCGCGCAGAAACATACGCCCGCAAAGATTATCGAGTTGAGCACGACGGCTACTAAAAAATTCAGCGGCTCGGAAAAAATTTTTAAACTCGCGCCAAAAATTAATGCGACGCCTAAAATCAGTGCGGTTGAAATTAATGCACGAACGACCGCCGATAAAATTTTCCCGATAACAAACGCGGCAGGCTCAATCGGTGCGCTCAAATATTCTTCCAAACTTTTGTGATAAACGCGCTCGGCGTGAACAGTCGTTATACTCATGTAGCTAACGTTCATGGTATTTAGCGCGATAATGCCCGGCACGAGAAAATCTAAGTAACTGCCTGATGCGAGGTTGATATTTTTGCCTAAGCCCCAGCCGAATGCGACGAGATATAGGACGGGCGTCACCAACCGCGACAAGATAAATTTTTTCAGCCGCCGACGCAAAACAATCCAATCGCGCCACATTATCGTTAAAACGTCGTTAATCATTTTTTAGACGTTCAAGCCGCTCAATTTCTTTTTTATGACTTTCCAGCGCGTAGCCAATGCGGATATGTTCTTCCTCAGTGAAATCGGGATTTTCATACGCCGCGCAGATTTTTTCCAGCCGCGCTTTAACCTCAGCAAGTTCGTCGTCCAAAATAAATTTATCGTGAAGTGCCAATCCGTACACCGCCAAAATTTGTTCGCGCGTCGTCTGGTAATATGAATCTTCGCCCGAAATTTCGCCGACTAATTTTGCAAGCTCCAAAATAATTTTAAGCGGCGGCTTACCTGCGTTTATCATGTCGGTTAATTTTATGCGGAGTTCTTGCGCCGCGCCGAAAAATTTTTTATCAGCCAAATGAATCGCTCCTCTTAAATTTTACCGCAACGATAACATAATCACGCCCGCTATGCAAAGTGCCGCGCCCAAAATTTTTTGCACAGAAATTTGTTCGTGATAAAAAACCCCGCCGACGATAAACATTGCCAGCGCGAGTAAAATATTGACGATTAATGACGTTGTAGACATTTCGCCGCCCGCCCGATAAATCATCACGAACGCAACCTCCACGCCAGTTATCGACAAGCCCATTAATATGCACGCCCAATTTGATTTTGCCGCCTCGACTAAAATTTTTTCGTGCGGCGTCAAGAAAAATAAAATCGCGCTCGCAATCAAAGCCGTCGCGTAATTTACAACCAGTCCCATAAATGCATTTTGTTCAGCGGGAATGGATTTGCTCGCCACGTGATAGAAGACGTTGGCTAACACTGCAACTGTTATCGGCAAAAAAACCATTTCGACACCTCCAAAAAAATAAGGCATTCAACGAACCTTCCGAGGCTTAAAGCCCTTGCCTACGGTTCGTTTGAATGCCTCGCTTGCGTCATCCGGCGACGACGCCCGCAACTTTAGTGATTAGTGGTTAGTGGCTGGTGATTAGTGATTCTAACCACTAGCCACTAAATTTATTTCTCAACGACGGTTGTCATTTCGGCGAAAATGTCATCAAGTGAGCCTTCATTTTCCGGAGCTTGACTTAAATCCGCCGGCAGAGTAATTCTTTCGCCTTTGGGTGAAACGTAAGTTGTATAAGAGCGCAATTCGCTGTAATAGCCCATAGCGTCGAGGAGGTCGCGTTCCTCGTCGGTTAGGACAATACGCCCTGCGGCAGATTCATTAAGTACGTAAATAGCATAGGCGCGCATAATGTTAGTTAAGTCAAAAGCGGCGGTGACAGTCGTCCAGCTCGGTTTGTTGACAGTCCACGCAAAAGTTATATCGTTCGCCCTAATCGCCGCGAGCCATCTGTTTAAGACTTCTTTTTGTTCAGCGAGTTTATCGCCAGAAAGTCCCGCAAATGAAGCTTGGCTATTCTTGTCCAAAATGTCAGCGATTTTGTTACCGTCAAGTGTAACGTTCATGATTCGCATATCGGGCGTATCGCTCAGGACTTCAACTTTTTTAACGGCGTCCATGTTTTGGCGGAGCGTGTCCATTTCGGACGCCTTCCAAATAGTGGCAATGCCGGAGGGCAAACCGGGCAGAAGCATTTTACTCCACTTGCCGCGCCTCTGGACGTAAAGCGTCATGTCGTTGCCGACTTGCTCAATGTAAAACGGAATGCGGCTGTTCGTCGAATAATTTTTTTTCAAATTTGTATATGTCCACGACAGGGTACCGCTCATTCTCATAACGCCGTCGTCGGTGACTTGTCCTTTTGAATCAACATCGAGATGAAAATTAGTCGAGATAAGTGTAAGGTCTTGGTCAATCATGCGCTCGTTGGCAAGGCGTCCCATATAAGCCTCACGGAAAGCCGCCATGCCCGCGTCATTAGCAGTAGCCGCGTCTGCAGTGCCGCCGAAAAGAAACGTGCCACTTATCGCCGCAACTGCCGCAACCTTAGCAAAACGTTTGAATTTAAAAAAACTCATCGTAATACCTCCAAAATTTTTTATTATGATAGGTTTATCGATTTTATTTGTAATGGCAGGAAATATAACATAGCTTGTTGAAATAACACTGAAAATTTTTGCGGCAAGGAGATAAGTTGCTTGTATGAAAATTATAATATTGCGATTTCCAAAAGTTGACCCGACATTGAGTGGGGTTATTTGTCTTATGGCGGAGCGGCTCGGATGGGAAATTACGGGTTTTGTTTCTTTCGATCAAAATGAAAGCGCAACTTCAATCAACGACTATCCTGTCTATGACATGATGAAAATTTACGATTTGTCGTGGGACGTGGCAGTTTACGCTTATAGTGACGAAGATTTTGAAACCATCCGTCCACGACTTATAAAGTTGCAAATGGGAACGGACGACCAGTTTAAAAATGTTCACTGGCTACTAAAGCAGACGATGATAAAAAAATACGAGGACTTTAACGACCCTGTAATTCAAGCGACGATTAAATATTGGAATACGCATGATATCTCCGTTTTTAATCAGCACGTTGCAATAAAGAAAAATACTCTCGATAAAGTTTTCGTCGACGAAACTTGTAATCTGCCGTATATTTTTTTTGAAACCGTTGGCGGCGATAAGAGAAAAATGTATTTCCCTGCGGATCGTAAATTCTTTAATATCAATGGTGAACTATTTGTTGCAGATATTTTATCTGAGCAATTACCTACCTCGCCGCACCTTTACATAAAAGGCAAGCACAAAGTTAACAAAGGCGATATTGTCATTGACGCGGGAGTTTGCGAGGGAAATTTTGCGCTAAGATACGTCGACATTTGTTCCAAACGGAACCTAAATGGCAAGAGCCGCTCAATCAGACGTTTAAAGATTATCGCGATAAGGTAGAAATAATTCCGCGATTCGTTTCAAATACTACAGAGGGGAGCATTATTACGCTTGATGACGCCCTGCCCGATTTGAAAGACGAAAATATTTTCCTAAAAATGGACATTGAAGGAGCCGAGCCATATGCCCTGCGCGGCGCGGAAAATCTTCTTACTAACAACAAAGTTAAAGCGTCCGTTTGTACTTATCACAATGCCGACGATTTAATTAAGGTTAAGTCAATCTTCCAAGATTACGGCTATAAAACTTCGACGAGCGCGGGCTATATGGTTTTTCTTTGGGATCCCGATATCTTTAAAACGGCGGACTTTAGAAAGGGAATTGTCTACGCCACTAACTAAAACTTGCGAAAGAACAATCTAACTGTTATTATATAAAAAAGCTGAGGAGGCAGCGCAATGCGAAAAAGAAAAGGTTTTAACTGGTTTGCGTTGTTGATGTTCGCGATGATTGCTTACTTCTCGACGGTTTTAATTTCTCAACAAGTACATTTGGCGCACGTGAGCGAAAGTCAACGAATAGCCGACAAAAGGTTGGAGAAAGCAAAGGCGACGAACGAAAAATTGCGTAGGGAACTCGCCGCCCTGCAAGACATCAACAATATCGAAAAGTTAGCGCGTGAAGATTTGGGGCTTGCCAAAGAAGGCGAAATGCCCTATCAAGCCACGCGGCAATAAAAAAAATTTTTTTGGGAGGACAGGTATTTTGGCAATGGAAGCAGGTAGCATTGTGGAAGGCAAGGTCACGCGAATCACGAACTTTGGAGCCTTCGTGGAGTTGGAGGACGGCAAAGTTGGATTGATTCACATTTCGGAGGTTGCCGACGTTTATGTAAACGACGTTCACGATTTTTTGAGCGAGGGCGACACCGTTCAGGTAAAAGTTGTAAATGTCGACGGCAACAAAATTGCGCTGTCATTAAAGCAGGCAAAGGCAAAGCCGCCGGAAGATGACGGGCAATCATTCAAAAGGCGCGGAGACTTTCGCAGACCACAACAAAGGCAACTGTCCGCCTCATTTGAAGACAAGCTGTCGAAATTCCTCAAGGACAGCGACGAGCGATTGACAGATCTAAAGCGCAAGACCGATTCAAAGCGCGGCGGTCGCGGTTCGCGTCGTTCACATTGAAAT